>JBGTEW010000189.1:0-5071 GCA_041747615.1 Burkholderiaceae bacterium
CAGCGCCTGCCGCGCCGGCTCTGGCGGCGCTGGCAGCGCTCCGAACAGCGCAAGGCTGCGCACGCGCTCTGGTGCTCGGATGGCGAGATGCTGGCAAACGATAGTGCCCAGCGAGTGCCCTGCAAAATGGGCGCTTGTGACGCCAACCTGCGCACAGACGCGCAGCACTGCGTCGACCAGCGCATCGATCGACAGGGCTTTCTCGAGCGCGTACGCGCGGTGCGATCGGCCGGAGCCGGGCAGTTCGATCCGGATGCGCTTCATCCCCGCCAGTGCCGGCACAACCGGCGTCCAGGTGTTGGTGCCGCCTCCGAGGCCGTGTACCAGCACGATGGCATCGCCATCGCCTTCGACTTCCACGGCCATGCGGTCGATCCAGTGCACACTCATCCTCAATGCGCCGCGACAGGATTCTCAAGCACGCCGATGCCGTCGATCTCGACGCGCACATTGTCGCCGGCCTGAAGCCACGTCGGCGGCTGCATTCCCATGCCGACGCCGGCGGGAGTGCCGGTGGCAATCACGTCGCCCGGATACAGCGTGATTCCACGCGATATCGTCTCCACCAGTGTCGGAATGTCGAAGATCAGATCGGTTGTGCGCGCATCCTGACGCAGGTCGCCGTTGACCCATAGCCTCACACGCGTGTCGCGCCCATCGAGCTCGGTGGCATCGACCATCCATGGCCCCATCGGGCAGAACGTATCGAACGATTTGCCCATTACCCATTGATGGTGGCGGATCTGCACATCGCGCGCCGTGACATCGTTGACGATCGTGTAGCCCCAGATATGATCCATCGCGCGGCTGGCGGGTATGTTCGCGCCTTTGCGGCCGATCACGACCGCAAGCTCGGCCTCGTAGTCGATCTGTTCGGAGGCACCGCGACCGGGGAGCCGGATAGGCTCACCCGTTGCAATGATGGACTCAGGGACCTTGGTGAACACGATTGGCCACTGATCGATATTGGCCTGGGTGGCGTCGGCCGTGTCACGTTTAAAAATAGTGCCCTGCAATTCCTTCGCGTGCGCCCGATAGTTGCGGCCGACGCACCAGACATTGCGGCGCGGCCGCGGAAGGGGGGCCTCGAGGGTGACCGCCGAAAGCGGCAGCCGGGCGCCGTTGGTGGCGGGAAAATCGTTTCCCTCGGCCAGATGCTCGAGCAGTGCGAGCGCACCCCGTGATTGCACCTGCTCGCCGCGCTGTCGAAGGTCGATCGGTACGATCTCGCGCCCGTCGCTCGACACCACTCCGACCTGACGGCGACCGCCCCAGCGATAGGTTGCTACCCGCATGTCTCCTTGCCTGTATCTAATAATTATTGAGACACGTGTCTCATTGGCGGGGGTACGATACCCACTCCAGAGCAGACCGTCCAGTCGGAATAATGCGAATCACATCCTCGGTCCGCGCTACGGTGCCTCGGCCCGGCCCTGCTGCCGGAGTTCGCGGTCGCACCTACCGGCTGCTGCTCTCGAAGGCGATGAACCTGGCGGAGCATGGACGACTGGTGACCGTTGCGCAGGTCGCCGAAAAAGCGGGTGTGGCGCGCGCGACAGCTTATCGATACTTTGCCAGCCGCGGACAGCTGGTTGCAGCCATCGTCGAAGAGAGTCTGGGACCGGTGCGTCGCTTTGAGTCCAGCGAAACGGACGGGCGCGCACGACTGCAGCAGTTGTTCAACGAAACGTTTCCGCGATTCAAGGAATTTGAACCGCACATGCGTGCTGCGCTTCAGCTATCGCTGGAGCACTGGGCGCTCGAGCGCTGCGGACAGCTCGACGAACCTCCGTACAAGCGCGGGCATCGCGTCGCCATCCTGTCGAGGGCAGCCGCGCCGCTGAAGTCAAAGATGCCGAAGAAAGAGTACCGGCGGCTACTCTGCGCCTTGTCGCTGGTCTATGGCATTGAATCTTACGTAGTGTTGAAGGACATCTGGGGCAGCAGCAACCGCGAGGTAGAGCAGACTGCGCGCTGGATGGCCGACGCGCTGATCGATGCGGCGCTCAAACGGAGCAGGAGTTGAAATGATTCATGCCATGAACCACTTCACCGTGCTGACCGACGATCTGGATCGCACGCTGGAGTTCTATGTCGACCTGCTCGGACTGTCGCCGGGCGAGAGCCCAGATCTTGGCTTTCCCGGAGCGTGGCTCTACGCGGGCGGCCAGGCGGTGCTGCACATCATCGGCGGCCGCGAGCTTCCGGCGCAGCGCGCCGGCGTCCTGGACCACATGGCGTTCACCGCTTCGAATCTGCCGGCGGTCAAGGCGAAGCTGGATGCGAAAGGCATCACCTACGAGCTTCGGCGACAACGCGGGTCGAATACCTGGCAACTGTTCTGTCACGATCCAAGCGGCGCCAAGGTCGAGCTGGACTTCGCGCCGAACGAAGCACCCGCGTAAATCGCAGATCAGGTGCGTGTTTTGTGGATTACTTCAGTGGGTGCGAAATGAGCACGAAGTCACGGCCCGGCGTGTGACAGCCAAAGCACAGCGGTACCCCGTTAGCCTGGGCCACCACGTTTCCACTGGCACCGGCGCCGAGGATTTCGTACCAGTACCAGCCTTTTCCGCCCTGGCTGTCAGCCGAGGTCTTGACAGACACCGCCCACCCGGCAGGCTTGCCGCCGGCATCGAGGAGTTCTTTGACAGCGGCCGAGCCAACCGGATGAGCGGCCGCCTTTGCACCCAGCGACTTGTCGAGGGTCGGGTTCAGATAGGTGAGCACCTGCGTTGGATGCGGGCCCAGAGACTTGTGCGGCGCTGACTCGCGTGCCCACTTCTTGTACGCGCCCGCTTGCAGCCATTTGAGCAAGGCGCCGCTCTCAGTGGGCGGAACGTCGCCACGCTGGGCATGCGCGGGTAGAAAGAAGACAAACATCCAAAGCGTGGCGCATAGGGCGGCGAGCGTTGCAAGCTTCATAGAGATCTGTCCTTTGTGCCCGATGGCTCGATTGTCGCAGGCGCCCGCTGCGGTGCGACATATATTCGATAGAATGACCGATCCGCTTTAAGAAGGGCAGACATGGCAACGTCCGTTCGCCTGATCAAGAAATACCCGAATCGCCGCCTCTACGATACGCAAACCAGCACCTACATCACGCTGGCTGACGTCAAGCAGCTGGTCCTCGAACACGAAAATTTTCAGGTCATCGACGCCAAGTCGAGCGACGATCTGACACGGCAGATCCTGCTGCAGATCATCCTGGAGGAAGAGGCCGGCGGGCTTCCGATGTTTTCGGCACCGATGCTATCGCACATCATCCGGCTCTACGGCAATGCGATGCAGGGAATGATGGGCTCGTACCTGGAGAAGAACATCCAGGCGTTCATCGATATCCAGGGCAAGCTGCAGGAACAAAGCAAGGCGTTCTACGAGACCAACAAGATCGGCCCCGAGATGTGGACGCAGTTCGTCAACATGCAGGCGCCGATGATCCAGTCGATGATGTCCAGCTATATCGAGCAGTCGAAAGATCTGTTCGTGCAGATGCAGGAGAACATGCAGAAGCAGGCGCGCTCGATGTTCACCGGGTACCCGGGTTTTCCCGGTGAGAAGAAGTAGCCTGATCGCAGCGCGATGGCGGTAACGAGTGCCGAGCGTGCGCAGCGCACGGACATCCGCAAGCCCGCTGTACCGTCGGTCGGCTTTGTATCCCTGGGATGCCCGAAGGCACTGGTCGACTCCGAACTGATCATTACGCAGTTGCGTGCGGAGGGCTACGCGACCAGCCCGAGCTACGCCGGCGCCGACCTCGTGATCGTCAACACCTGCGGGTTCATCGACGCTGCGGTCAAGGAGTCGCTGGACGCGATCGGTGAAGCACTGGCGGAAAATGGCAAGGTCATCGTCACCGGTTGCCTGGGCGCGAAGAAGGACGGCAACGACAACCTGATCGCGAAAATTCATCCGAGCGTGCTGGCGGTCACCGGCCCTCACGCCGCCGGCGAAGTGCTCGATCATGTGCATCACCATCTGCCAAGGCCGCATGATCCGTACACCGACCTTATGCCACCGGCCGGCATCAAGCTGACGCCGCGCCACTTTGCGTATCTGAAGATTTCGGAAGGCTGCAACCATCGCTGCAGCTTCTGCATCATTCCCTCAATGCGCGGAAATCTGGTGTCGCGTCCGATTGGTGACGTGATCCGCGAAGCAGAGAATCTGCTGAAGCAGGGCGTGCGTGAACTGCTGGTGATCTCGCAGGACACCGGCGCGTACGGCGTCGACGTCCGGTATCAGCTGGGCTTCGTCGGTGGCCGCGCGGTGCACACGCGCATGACCAATCTGGTCAGAGAGCTCGGGCAGCTCGCGCACGACCACGATGCGTGGGTGCGGCTGCACTACGTCTATCCGTATCCGCACGTCGACGAGATCGTGCCGCTGATGGCCGAAGGCAGAGTGCTGCCGTATCTCGACGTGCCATTTCAGCACGCGCATCCGCGGGTGTTGAAGGCGATGAAGCGTCCGGCATCGGGTGAGAAGAACATCGAACGAATCCGTGCGTGGCGCGAGATATGCCCGGACATCACGATTCGTTCAACGTTTATCGCCGGCTTTCCAGGCGAGACCGACGACGAGTTCGAGTATCTGCTGGATTTTGTGCGCGAAGCCCGGCTCGATCGGGTCGGATGCTTTGCATATTCGCCCGTCGAAGGTGCGGCGGCCAACGCGTTGCCGGACCCTCTGCCGGACACCGTTCGCGAAGAGCGACGCGCGCGCCTGATGCAGATGCAGCGACAGATTTCCGCGCAGCGCCTGCAGCTAAAAGTAGGCACCGTGCAGCGCGTGCTGATCGACGAGGTCGGACCCAGGGTGGCGACCGGTCGCACGTCGGCCGATGCGCCGGAGATCGACGGCATCGTCGAAATCGCGACCGGCCGCCGCAAATTGAGCGCCGGCCAGTTCGTCGATGTTCGGATCACGTCCGCAGCCGAACACGATTTGCGGGGCACGCCCGCGTGACCGGGTACATGCTCTACACGGCGAAGCGGTCCGGGGCCGCCAGCGTTGAAGTGCTGCTGGGCGCTCTTTCTCTAGAAGTTGAGCTGAAGGACGCGACGCCCTG
>JBGTEW010000190.1:0-11211 GCA_041747615.1 Burkholderiaceae bacterium
AGGTCGATGAACGCACCCTCGCGATACAGCGAAATGTCTTCATTCGCCGGAATCGAAGCGATGATCTCGGCCTTGTACTTTTCGCCGATCGACTCGAAAAATTTCACCGCGTCGTCGCGCTTCCAGACTTCGCGCACAACCGGTTCGTCCTTCTTGGCGAGCTCGGCCATCTTCTGCTCGATCGCTTCCAGATCTTCAGGCGTAAACGGGCGCTTGTAAGCGAAGTCGTAGTAAAAGCCATTTTCGATCACCGGCCCTATCGTCACCTGCGCTTCCGGAAACAACTCCTTGACGGCGTACGCGAGCAGATGGGCCGCCGAATGACGGATGATGTCAATACCGTCGGCGTCGCGTTCCGTCACGATTGCGACCTCGGCATCGCGATCGATGAGGTGACCGACGTCGACCAGCTTGCCATCGACCCTGGCCGCGATTGCTGCCTTGGCGAGGCCGGGACCGATCGAAGACGCAACCTGCGCTGCCGTCACCGGCTGTTCGTAGCTTCGGCTTGAGCCGTCTGGTAATCGAATGGAAATCATGGCGTTGCCCCAGTCAAAAAAAAGTGCGGCGAGCCGCACTTTTTTCCGAAAGGCGAACTCGTCCCGTCATCAAGAAACGGTAAACGTAGTTCGAAACGTCATTTCGGATACCCTTTCATGTTCGTCGACTGGTAGGCGCGATTGGACTCGAACCAACGACCCCCACCATGTCAAGGTAGAAACTACCCCGAGTGCCACGGAGACACGCTCAGATGTTACCGCGAATTACTCTAGCCAAACACGGAATTGATGGCGTCGAGATTTCCGCCGATACCGAAGCCGCGAGGCCAGATCACCGCGTCTCAAATTCGTGCGTTGCCTGGCCTATCTCGGCGAGAGTCGGGCTTTCGACTCTCGATAACGATCGTCGTGCTGCCGGCTACGAAGATCGGATCAGGCCCAACGAGCGACCGATCGAAAGCATCGCTTGACCGTATCACTTGCGCGAAGAGATCATCTGCGGCCTGTTAGTCGCCCATCGTCACAAGGAAGGAATCGTTGTCCGACTCCAAGACGGCACCGTGACCAACCTTGACCACATTTGCGGGAAGAACGAATACGGGCGGGCGCTTTTGAGCAAGCGTCTGAGCAATACATCATCGCGGCGTAGATGCAGCGACTGCTCGGCGTGTTCCGTGAAAAGTCAAAGCCGTTCGTGTTCCAACGCGACTACGTCGGGTAGTTAGCGACGTCGTTCGGCTGCTCTACGCCGTGGGTCTCAAAGTCGTGCCGGCTGAAAGTGTGGTCGTTAAACGAGACACCTTTGATGCGTTCACCACGATTGCCAGGCTCGCTATAGCGGATCCTAATATCGCCAAGCGGATTTTGCTCGAGGAAGAGTGAATCGCTTCCCCCGATCAGCCCCGCATACGCCCGGCGGCGTGCAATGTCCAGCACGTTTTGTCTGGAACGTTTGCAACAGCTTTGCCGCGCCCGGCGCAATGTTCCGGCGGCCAAGTCTCGTCCGATCGAACGAGGCCGATTGAGCGATCGGCTAGTGCAAGCTGACAAAAACAGGAGTATCAATCCGATAGCGTGAATAAAGTGCCCACCGACACCCAGGTATCAGCTGCGCCGGCAGGGCTTCCCAGCAACGACTACAGCGGAGTCGAAGATGGACGAAAGAAGGTCTAACCGCCGCTGGGCGTTAATTGCTGTGACTGTTCTGGCAGTAGTCGCAGTGTCTTGGCTTCTCGCCAGTGAGCGGCTCAACACTGCAGCGTTTACCAACGCCCTCGGATTCAAGCCCGCAGCGCAGAACACATCCGCTGGCGCGACGAAACCGATCTGCTCCCAGGTCATCGTGCCAACTGGCGCGGATTGCATCCCGCAACATATGGCAAACCTGCCGCCTGATCCCGGCGAGGCGGGCAAGGCAACAATTGACGGCATCGACGCCGACAAGGATGGCGTGCGCGATGACGTGCAGCGCTTCATTTTCGAGCAGTGGCCGGAGTCTGAGCGCGCGCGTCGCGTGTTGTACGAAGTTGCGAAAGTAACTTTAATGCGCGTGCATCACGGCGGCGACTTAGGCAAAGAAGAAACGCGCAAGTTGATGCCACAGATCATGCGCGCGTCCGCCTGCTTTGTAGGAAGCCCTAACTACGACGAGATGACAAACCAAAGCGCTTCCGAACGTGTGCGTGTAAAGGTCACCAATACTCCGGAGCGATGGTTACGCGCGGCGGAGTTCGATCAGCACCTAGCGCACAACGTATATGCGCCCGCCGATGAATCCACGGCACAAGCATGCGGCTTTGATCCCGCTGCATTACCCAACTGAAAAAGGCGGCAAACCATGTTCAAAAAACTCAAACTATGCACTGCGGCGGCATTTTTGTTGTTTTTTACAACCAGCAACGCCGCAACCATTGATCCGCGCGTGGCTAAGTTCGATACCTGCGGTCGCTACGAATTGTTTTCGATAAACGGCATCATGACCGATTCACAAGGAGCGACCGACAACATGAACCGTCTTGCGGCGGTTTACGGCAACTCATACAAAGAACACTTGATCGCATACCGCTTGGCATTCAACCAAACGCGCGGGCTGCCGAAAGATTTTGCCGAGTCTGCGAAACAGGTGATTTCGCTTTATGCGGGGGTGACTTGGGACATTTGGCTCAACGCGGTCACGTTCGGCATCTATGACCCGACGCTATCGCCGGCCGCATCAGAGGCGATCGCAAAAAAAATCGACGATATGTACGGGCTGACGCGCCCCTCGCCGTATCAGAGTCAGGATTTGAATGACATCGTGAACGCAATCACGACGCAATCGGCAGGCGGAAAGCGGCTGCTTGTTGGACACTCGCAAGGGACAATCTATTTGACGCAGGTTTACGACACGCTGTTGGCGCGAGGGTTCGCGGCACACACACTTGGCGCGGTCGGCATCGCTGTTGCCTATTCCAGTATTCCGACCGGCAATGTTTACGTCACGTCCGACAATGATTTGGTGATCGACTCCGTGCGCCTTGCAACGCGCCCGCTGACGCTGGCGGGCGCGCCCCCGGTGTTGCCCCCGACGATCAGCATTCCCTATCGACCCACAGTTGACGTGTTGGGACACACCCTGCGAAACACTTATCTGAACGCGCTCAACACCGCGAGCATTTCGCAGATCACCACCGCTATCACAAAAGAGTTCGGCGCGATCAAGGCTGCAAAACCCGTGACGGTCTTTCCCTACAATTATTATGCTGGCCCGGCGGTGCCCTATGCGAGCGCGCAGTGGAATTACCATTGCGGCATGACGATCGACGCGAACGGAATCCCGGTGCTCGGTCCGGAGTGCTACACCTACTGGACGGTGGCTGCTTACGACTTGACGAAGTACGTGTCCGTGCAGCCCGGGGCAGCGGCAGCGGCTAGGACAACCGTTCTTGCCAATACCAAGGCGTGCTACTCGCTCGCGGTCGCAGGAATCAAGAAGGCGAACGCGACGCGTCCCGTTACTACGTCGTGGGTGTGGTTCACGATGGGGTATCCAAACAACTACGGCTGCTGGGACATAATAAGCGGCCATCCTTCCAGCGACTCCCGGTTGGGTGCCTGGTGGGTGTACGGTGCCGACGCGGCTGCGTTTCGTGCCGTTGGTCCACTTGATGTTTACTCCGGTCTCCCCTCAACTATCGGCGGCGGTGTCTACGGCGAAGTCGGGGCGGTCTGCAAATAAAAGGCCGGCGATCTACTAAACACTGCTCTTCGGGGCCGTTTTTAATCGCCGCGTCCGGCTGTTTGCCGTGCTGCTTTCCAGACGATCGTCCGCCGCGGTTATCCCGTCCGGAGGATCTGCCGTAGCGATCCGGATCGATCGGCTCAGGCTGTCGCTCAATGCCTCGAGTAGGCGCGACGTAGGTGCGTGGAACGAGCCGCGCGCACCGGGCAAACTTGTAGACCGAGCCAAGCGTGGAGGCGTAGCGATTGATCCTCGCACTGCTCAGAGGCTTCCCGCTCGGCACCGTCGGTCGACGTCCGGCGTGCAGACGGCCGCGCTCAGCCAGTGGCACCAACGCGTTGTCGACATCGTCGATCGTCACTGCGAGCTCGCGATCGCCAAGGCACTGAACCCAATAGGCGAGCCGGCCAAGGCTCGCCGAATCCCACTGACGTGACCCTGCAAAAGCGTCGGCCGCCTCCCTGAACTGCCATGATTTACCTCCCTCGCTAGGCACAACGACCAGAACCCTTTTGGTCGCCGTGGCAGCGCCTTTTTTGGAAGGCAATCAATGACTGGTAGGCGCGATTGGACTCGAACCAACGACCCCCACCATGTCAAGGTGGTGCTCTAACCAGCTGAGCTACGCGCCTGGAAGCGGCGAAGTATATAGCGAGCGCGTTCGATGTCCACGCGCCGCGCGCCATGCCCCGCGCTGCCGTTGGCCGCCTAGCGTCTGCGCGCGCTGAAGACTCCTTTGACCTCGCGCACGGCGGTCAGCACGCGGCTGAGATCAGACGCGCTTTGTATCTCGACCGTAAACAGCATGCGCGCCTCTCCCTTTGCGCTGTTGGAATTGACACCGACAACGTTGGTTTTTTCGCGTGCGTAGACCTCGGAGACGTCGCGCAGCAGGCCTGGGCGATCCTGCGCCATGATGAGCAACTCGACCGGATAAACTGCGTCCGGCTGCGCGCTCCACGCGACATCAACCACACGCTCCGGCGCCCGCTTGATTAGCGACCGCAGGTTCGAGCAGCTCCCGCGATGGATTGACACCCCTTTGCCGCGCGTAACATAGCCGATGATGTCGTCCGGCGGCGCCGGCCGGCAGCAACGCGCGAGCTGTGTCAGCAACGAGTCGACTCCGACCACCAGCACCTTGCCCTTGCCGGCAGGCGCATCGAGCGGCTTTCCGATCAGCGTCGCCGGCGTGGCCTCGGGCTGCGACGCCAGCGGCACCAGTGCCTGCTCGATCGAGCGCAGGCTGAACTCTTCTTTGGTTGCTGCCGCAAACAGCTGTTCCACGCTGGCAAAACCGAGACGCTTTGCGAGATCGTCGAGCTTGACCGCTGTCTTGCCGAGCCGCTGCAGTTCCTTCTCGATCAGCTCACGGCCAGCTGCCACCGATTGCTCGAACTCGAGCGCGTTGAACCATTGCCTGACCTTGGCGCGCGAGCGTGCGCTTTTCAGGTAGCCCAGTTCGGAGTTCAGCCAGTCGCGACTCGGCCCGCCGGACTTGGCCGAGATGATCTCCACCGTCTGCCCGGTCTGCAGCGGCGTGGTCAACGGCACGATGTTGCCGTTGACCCGCGCACCGCGGCACCGGTAGCCAACTTCCGAATGGATGTGAAACGCGAAATCGATCGGAGTGCCGCCGGCCGGCAGCTCGACCACGCGCGCCTGCGGCGTCAGCACATAGATCCGTTCGGCTTGTGAGGCTGCCGTCGGTGCCGGTTCGACTTCATCGCGCCACGCCAGCAACTGACGCAGCCACGCCACGCGTTGCTCGTCGCTCCCGCGCTGCCTGCCGCCTTCCTTGTAGCGCCAGTGTGCGGCCAGCCCAAGCTCGGCCGACTCGTGCATCTGGCGCGTACGTATCTGGATTTCGAGAGTGCGGCCGTGGGTGTCGGTGACGACCGTGTGCAGCGACTGATAGCCGTTCGGCTTAGGCCGCGCGATGTAGTCGTCGTACTCGCTGCTGTCGGCGCTCCACTCCTGGTGAATCAGCGACAGCACCTGATAGCACTGCGCGACATCGCTCACTATCACGCGCAGGCCGCGCACGTCGCGCAACTGGTCGAACTCCAGCCCCTTGGTGCGCATCTTGCTCACGATGCTGAAGATGTGTTTCGGCCGACCGGCAACCTCGCCGTCGATTCCCGCCTGCTTCAGCAGCCCGCGCACCCGCTCCCGCGCCTCATCGATGAATCCCTCGCGCTCGGTTCTTCTCTCGTCGAGCTGGCGTGCGACCGCCTTGTAGGTGTGCGGCTCGAGAAAGCGGAAAGACAGGTCCTCCAGTTCCCACTTCAGCTGCCAGATGCCAAGGCGGTTGGCCAGCGGCGCGTACAGGCGCATCGTTTCGCGGGCGATCGGCTCAGAGCCTGGCTGCCTGCTAGCCGCGTAATAGCGCAGCGTTTGCAGACGCGAGGCCAGGCGCAGCAGAACGACCCTGAGGTCATTCGCCATCGCCAGCAACATGCGGCGCAGCGCTTCCGCCTGGTCGTCGGTACCGTGCTTGCCCTTGCCGGGCTCGCCCTGCGTGCGGGTCAGCTCGGAGACCTTCATCAGTTGCCGCAAATCGGCCACAAGTTGAGCGACGCCTTCCCCAAAACGCGCACGCAGCCACTCGTCGGGCTCGCGCAGAACGTCGTGAACACCGAACAGGCAAGCTGCCGACAGCAGGTCGGCGTCGCCACGCAGCGGCGCGACGATCTCGGCGACACCACGCGCATGGGCCAGGAACGGCTCGCCGGTGGCCAGTACTTTGTCCTGGTACAGCGGCGCGACGAGCGCAAGCGTGGCGCCGAGATCGAGCGCCGGCCGCGCTTCAGTCGAGGGCTCGATAGGCATTTGCGCAAGGATATAGGGAGCTCCGGCACAATTCCGCGATGCTGCGAACGCTGTTCGATCGGTTGTCGGGAACCTCGTCGGTTGCGATTCCGGATCCGCTGTGGGCTTCAACGCTGGCGTCTCTTCCGTTCATCGCGCGACTCGATGCGACCGAGCGTGGCAGGTTGCGCTCGCTCGCCTCGCAACTGCTCGCCGAAAAACAGATGGCCGGCGCTGCCGATCTCTCCCTCACCGCCGCGATGCAGGTCAATATCGCGGTGCAGGCCAGTCTGCCGGTGCTGAACCTCGGCCTCGACTGGTATCGCGGATGGAAGAGCATTGTCGTTTATCCAAGTGAATTCCTGGTACCGCGCAGCGTGACCGACGAGGACGGCATCGTGCCCGAATACATCGCGCCGATCACGGGCGACGCGTGGGATCGAGGTCCGCTGGGGCTGTCGTGGGAGGATGCGCAGCGGATATCGACCGGAGCCGGTGCCGCATACTCGGTGGTGATTCACGAGTTCGTGCACAAGATCGACCTGCTCGACGGCGACGCCGACGGCGTGCCTCCGTTCTCTAGCGCCCGCCATGCGGCGCTGACGACCGAACATTGGCGACGGGTTCTCGCCGAAGCGTTCGGCCGCTTTAGCGCCGAGGTGGAGCTGATCGAATCCGAACTACCGGTCGGGTTCGATCCCGAATCGGATGAAGTGGATCGCTACTACGCGCACCTGCCTTTCGACGCCTATGCAGCGCAGGACGAAGCCGAGTTCTTTGCGGTTTCGAGTGAAGCGTTCTTCGTCGAACCGACCCGTTTGCAGCAGGCGTTTCCTGACTGGTACTCGCTGCTCGCGCAGTTTTTCCTGCAGGATTCCCTGGTCGCGAACCCGTGAAGCGCATGTTGATCATTTATCACTCGATGACCGGCGCTGCACGGCAGCTGGCGACCGCTGCGCACAGCGCAGCAAGCGATGAAGCCGGGTGCTCGGTGGAAATGATGACGGCCGGCGAAGCTGATGCCGCTGCGATGCTGGCAGCCGACGGCTACCTGTTCGTCACTCCTGAAAATCTGGCGACGATGGCCGGCCGCATGAAGGATTTTTTCGATCGCGTCTATTACAGCGTGCTCGATCAGGTCAGCGGACGCCCGTACGCGACCATCATCGCGGCCGGGACCGACGGCGAAGGCGCCGCTCGACAGATTCAGCGCATTGCCACCGGATTGCGTCTGAAAGAAATCGCGCCGCCCGTCATCGTGCGCAATGGCGCACAGACTCCGGAGCAGATACTGGCGCCGAAGATCGTTCCCGAACCCGACCTCGGGCGCGCTCGCGAAGTCGGGGCCGGACTGGCGGCGGGTCTTGCCGGCGGGGTCTTCTAAACCAGGAAATCGCGCACGATCGCAATCTCGTTCGCAAGCATCAAGGTCGGCGCATGACCGACGCCCGGAATCTCCACGGTTGCCGGCCGCGGTCCGCGCGCCGCCATCTCGGCGAGGGTGGCACGTGACAGCAGATCGGAGCTTTCGCCGCGCATCACCAATGTCGGACAGCCGATGTTGTCGTACAGCGACCACAGGACCGCTTCGTCGTCTGCGGTGCGCTCGGGCGTGGCGCCTTTGAACGGCACGGCAATCCGCACGTCGTAGTGGAGTCGCCAGCGAGCGCCGTCGCGCTTCAACCCGGGCTCGACCAGCTCGCGCCAGTCTTCGCGCCGGGTCAGTCCGAATGGCCGCGCGATCGTCGAGATGTAGTCGACGGCCTGATCGACGCTGTCGAACGACATCGGCTGGCCGAGATAGTCTCCGATGCGCGCAATCGCCGCAGCATCGACTCGTGGCCCGACATCGTTCAGCACAAGTCGGCGGATCGGCGAGTGTTGTTGACCCGCCAGTGCGATACCGATCAGTCCACCCATCGAGGTGCCGACCCAGTCAACCTGCTCAATGTCGAGCCGCGCGATCAGCGTCACGATGTCAGCCACGTACTGCGGCACGCCGTAGTGCATCGGGTCGCGCAGGTAGTCGCTGCGTCCGCGGCCGACCATATCCGGACATATCACGCGGTAATCCGATGCCAACGCCCGGGCCAGCCGGTCGAAGTCGCGTCCCAGCCGTGTCAGGCCGTGAACGCAGATCACCACGTTCGGGTTATCCACGGCGCCCCATTCGGCATATGCCATCAAATGCAGCCCCGCCGGGCTCAGGCACTGCACGCTGCGCAAGCGCGGTTCGTCCGGGTCAGTCACGGTGGCATACTCTTCGAGAGCATTGCGGAGCGGATGAAATGTTGAAGGGCAAGACAGCGTTGGTCACAGGGTCGACCAGCGGCATCGGATTGGGCATTGCCGATGCGCTGGCCAGCGCAGGCGCAAACATCGTGATCAACGGCTTCGGCGCACCCGAAGTCATCGCCAGTGTCGAGAGGCGACTGCAGGCGCACCGGGTTCGCACGCTCTATCACGGCGCCGACATGAGTAAACCGTCGGAGATCGAGCAGATGATGCGCACCGCCGAAGAAACGTTTGGACGAGTCGATATTCTGGTGAACAACGCCGGCATTCAGCATGTGGCACCGATTGAGTCTTTTCCACCCGACCGCTGGGACGCCATCATTGCAATCAATCTGAGCTCTGCGTTTCATACGACGCGCCTTGCAATGCCGAAGATGAAGCAGGCTAACTGGGGTCGCATTATCAATATCGCATCGGTGCACGGCCTGGTGGCTTCGCCCGAGAAGTCTGCGTATGTGGCGGCCAAGCACGGAATCGTCGGTCTTACCAAGACGGTCGCGCTTGAATCGGCGCCGACCGGTGTAACGTGCAATGCAATCTGCCCTGGCTGGGTTCTGACCCCGCTGGTGCAGAGGCAGGTCGATGCACGTGTCGAGCGGGACAATATCGACGCCGAAGCCGCGCAAAAAGCGCTGCTCAGCGAAAAGCAGCCTTCGATGCAGTTCGTCACGCCCGAACAGGTTGGAGCGCTGGCCCTGTTCTTGTGCACTCCGGCAGCGGACCAGATTCGTGGCGCAGCTTGGAATATCGATGGCGGCTGGTGCGCGCAATAACCGACGCAGCGTTTAAGCGTTTCCGCTCCACAGATGCACGCGATCGCGGCCCGCGTGCTTGGCCGCGTACAGAGATTCATCGGCGCGCCGCACGAGCTCGCTCGAGTCTCCAAAGTCCGACGATTCGCAAAGGCCGATGCTCATCGTCACGCGCAGCGCATCGTCGAACTCATCCCATGAGAACTTGCGAACCGCATCAATCAGGCGATCGACCACCGCAATCGCGGCGCCTCCCTCGCTGTCGGCCAGCAGCAATGCGAATTCGTCGCCACCCAGGCGTGCTGCAAAGTCGGTGTCGCGCAGGTTCGCGCGAATCACGCTGCCAAGCTGCCGCAGCACCGCGTCGCCGGTCAGATGCGAATACCGGTCGTTGATCTGCTTGAAGCCGTCGATGTCCGCCACCACCAGCCCGAAGCGCAGCGTGCCGGCGCGCGCACGCACACACCAGCTTTCCAGCTCCTTCGTGAACGAACGGCGGTTGGCAAGGCCGGTCAGTTCGTCTTCGAGCGCAAGACGTTCCAGGCGCGAGCGCGACTGTTCGAGATCGCGCGTGCGCTGATGCAGCGCCGCCGTCTGCGTGCGCAGCTTCTGTAGTTCTGCGCGCGCCTCGTGCAGCCGCGCGCGTTGCGTGCTCAGCCGGCCATCAAGCCGCGTTTTCACTTCGACGTAACGCTTGTGGTGAAACAGCGCCAGCTGAAAATCCGCGCGCGCTTCATACAGCGCCGATAGCCGTTCGTGCGAATCCGCGGGCCGTCGCAGGTCGCCCAACTCTTCGGCCTGCATCAGTGCCGGCGCCAGAATCGATAGTCCCTCATGCTCCCTTCCTGCGCCCACCAGGTGATAACCGAGCTCGAGTTTTGCCTGCACTTCGCGCAGCCGGAAGCCGCTGTGTGCCGCCTCCACGACTGCTGCGTTTAAATCCGCCAGCCCTTCGTTGAACTTCCCGAGCCAGCAACGCGCGGCGCCGCGCTGGATGCGAGCCGCGATCGCGTTGGCGCGATCAGTGGTGCCGGAAAGCAGCTCGAGCGCAACCTCAAAATGTTCCTCGGCGTCCGCCATCCGGCGAGTCACGGTTCCGGCGTCGCCATTCAGCGCCGCGCGCAACCCTTCGTTGGCATCGACCTGCCCGAACTGCAAGACGACCATGCCTTCATCGGCTGCCGAGCCCGACGGCAGCTCAAGCGCCGACTTCAACGACTCGCGCGCCGCCTCGAAGTCGCCGAGCATCGTGTGTACCGTCGACTGGTGCACCAGCGCCCTGCGGGCGCCGGCATGATCGCCGTGCTGCCGTGCAAGCTTCTGTACCTGGGCAAAGCCATCCAGCGCCTCTCCGTATTCGCCGAGCTCGCAGCAGGCGCTGGCTAGCTGCGTGTTCACCCTGCACTGTGCGGCGACATCGTCCTGCGCCCGATAGACCTGCTCAGCCTGCGACAACTGGCGGATTGCTCCCGACCAGTCGCCGACCT
Organism: Burkholderiaceae bacterium; assembly: GCA_041747615.1. GTDB lineage: Bacteria > Pseudomonadota > Gammaproteobacteria > Burkholderiales > Burkholderiaceae_F > JACCZX01. The sequence goes on from JBGTEW010000190.1 coordinate 11,066, forward strand.
GCATCAGTGCAGAGCCGGCAACGAAGTGCGCGCGCGCCATCAGCCCGTCGGCGGTGCGGGCGCGCGCGACGCTTTGCGCACGCCGTGCGAACACCCCGGCATCGTGCGGCTCGGTATTGATCAGTTTTTCGGCGCGCTCGATCAGC
>JBGTEW010000191.1:0-9620 GCA_041747615.1 Burkholderiaceae bacterium
CTATGGGACGCGCCGTGCTTCGACATGGTCGGCACGCATGAGAGCGGCATGATGGGCGCCGAGTGTCTGCATCAATCCGGCCTGCACGTGCAGGAAGACGCTTTCATTCTCGAGGTGGCCGATCCCGATACGGGGCGCATCCTGCCCGACGGTGAAAAGGGCACGCTCAACATCACAACGCTCTACAAGTGGGGCGCGCCGCAGATCCGCTTCAACGTCAACGACATTTCAGCCTACGCCACCGACCCCTGCGCGTGCGGCAGCACGATGCGGCGACTGCAATGCATCTTCGGGCGCGCCGACAACATGGTGAAGCTGCGCGGCGTGAATGTCTTTCCAGAAGCGGTGGGCGCCGTCGTGGTCGAAGATGCGCGCTCCAACGGCGAGTATTTCTGCGTCGTCGAGCGCGTCGGCGAGGCCGGCACCGACGAGATGACGGTGATGGTGGAAGCGCGCGACATGACGGTCGATACGCAAGCGTTGAAGACCGATCTCGAACGCCGCATGAAGGAAGTTCTGGGCATTCGCGTCGCCGTAGAAATACACGGCAGCGGCGCACTTGATAGCTACACCGGAATGTCAAAGACTTCGAACGTGAAGCGGTTGGCGGATCGGCGAAAGTAAACCACCGCACTCGCTGGCAGCGTCGACATTCGCATTGCCACTGAGCGCATCAAGCAAGCGGAGCTGACGCTGCGCCAAGCCAGTGCGTCCACTGCTGCCAAGCATCGCCTCGGCGCCAGCCAATTATTCAGCCGCAGTGACAGCCCAGGCACCGATGCCAATATGCGCGCCGCACCGGCGTATCGATCGCAATGAGCAATGCGATCGATATATGGGGCCAACTTGCCGCCGGCATATAGCGCTGGATGGGCGGTTGACGAGATTTACCAACTGGTGGCGCCGTAGGGGGCCTAATGCCGTCACTCCACTAACGACTTTAGCAGTGCGTCGCGCGCATCCTGGTAGTACTCAACATTAAGCTTCGTCGCCATTTCATCCGACAGATCGATCAGCCGCTTTCGACAAGAAACTGGAACCAAAAGCGTCTTTGCACCTTTCTCGACCACCATCTCAGCTAGCATTATTGGGTTGTGCAGCGTCTCTATAGACCCACCGAGATTGATCTCGCCGCAGATAACCAATCCACCCCTTATGGGCTTCCTTAACAACGCGCTGCAAAAGGCAATTAACGCGGCAACGCCGAGCTTCGCACCCGTCTTGGCCGAGTCGAAGCTCCGCAACTGCACTGAAAACTCATGCGACCTAGGGTCTCGATCACCGACTAAGTGGCTGGCTTGCGAGTAAAGATTTTGCTCAGCAAAGCGAATTGACTCTTGAAACGGCGGCGGCACCGGCTTGTTGAGGACGCGAACGCCACTGCCACGACCCTCCGTTACCTCAATACGGAAAAGTCCGGGATGCTCAGCTTCATTACCCGGGCTTACGGCCCAGACCTGTCCGGCGTCTAGCGGGTCGTCGCCAATGTCACCTTGGCTCTGCACCTCCGGAGTCGACACAAATTTCTCGACACCTTCCGTGCCGAGGGTGTAGCTGAAATGAGTGTTGCGAAATTCCGCTGAACCGATGCGCTTCTGTTGCTCTTTCACGCGCCGCCTCGACTCCAGCGCCAGGCGAACCGCCCACTCAAGATCTTCGTCGCAGATTTCCTCTTCAACATCTGGAGAAAGCAGCTTCAGCAGACCGCTCATGGTCTTGTTGACTGCATTGGTATCACGACCGCTCAATGCGCCGCCATAAAAGACGCGACCCTGCAACGCCGGCAATCGACTTTGCAGCCTCAGGTGCGAAAAGCACTCGGATAGGAAGTCGCTGACGAGTCCGAAGTGGTTGGTAAACAGTGAAGGATGGAGCTTCGGAACATCCCAGCCGGGCAAATAAGAATGAATGCGATCCTGAAATGCTGTGTCGTTGCGCATTTCTGGCGGCAACGGAGTCAAAAGGTGTCCCACGCGCTGCTGATGCTCGACATCGACTTCAAAGTTTCCGACCATCACAATACTGCCGTCGGCCCGTATTGACTCTTTGCCTCGACTGAATTCGCCGGACTCCATGTAACCCTTCATGATGTTCACGCCGTCTTTCTGGTCGAAAGAGATTCCGGACACCTCATCGAAGCACACAACGTCGTACTGACAAACTAGTCCGCGTCGGCCGTTCGCGTTGTTTACGAACATTCGAGCCACGGTTGCCTTGCCTCCAGAAACCAAATGTGCGTAGGGCGAAACCTGCTGAAAGAGATGGCTCTTTCCCGTGCCCCGCGGCCCAATCTCGACCAAGTTGTAGTTGCGCTCTACAAACGGGACCATTCTCAGCAACAAGGCATCCTTGGCGCGCGCCGAAAGCTCGCCTGGTTCAAGGCCGACGCTCCGCAACAGAAGCGCCTTCCAGTCTGAAGTGGAAAACTGCCGCCTAGCTGAGATAAGGCTATCTAGGACATCGCGACGGGAAAGCTGAATGGCTCGCAGCGCGTCAACGCCAAACGCGCGACCGCCCTTCTCCTGTGCAATCGTTGCATCGTAGCTAAGCGTAACCTCAGCATAGAAACCGCCCGTCAACATTCGTTCGTGCTCGTTCACCATATCTGGAGAAATGCGGGCGTCCGTCAGCTGCAGGCTGGGCAGCGCTGCTACGTAAGAGTCGGTCTTTGCATCTAGACGGGCCGTAATCAAGTCGATAATCTTTACGGAGCTCTTTTCACGAGCGCGTGACTTGAAAAGCTCTTGCTCACCCGCCTTGACTGTCCGGTCGGCCAATTGGCGCTGAACAATGGCAAGTCCTTCTTCGATCTCCTTCTCGTCGGTCGTGGCGCAGTATCTCCCAAGCATGAACTCCACTACGTAGGTTGGCACCGGAAACTGTCGCGAAAACTGGCGTACAAGATCCTTGCGCACGACGTAACCTTGAAAGGCTTCGGTCGCTGCTTTGTCAAGAGCGTCAAGTTGCACCTTGACCGCCTATCAATGTCGCCACCTTCGCTACTACCGTTCCCGCAGGATCAAGTACAACCAACGTTGCCGCAGTGCCCTCGTGCTCGTCCATCGCAGCTAAAGAGACTCCTCCGTTCTCAATCAGCTTGCCGGGCTTGCCGCCTCTAAGCTCCTGGTCTGCAACGCTGCTGTTTGAATCGCCAGCCCTCAATCGCAGATCTGCGTATACCTCTTCGAAGTCGCCCTTAACCGATACGCGACAGCGCAGCCCTTGCCATGTCACAGAAACAATGCTGACATGCACCGTCTTCAGTGGACTCGTGGCGAGCCTCACCTCGAGGACAGGGACGAGACTCTCTTGCAGAGACAGCCCTCCATGCGCATACACGTCGCCGTCGATAAAGCTCCCAATTCCCGGCGGAAGCGCCACCGTAACGGCAGGATTCCAATCCCATGCAAACGACAAGTGGGTAGGACGAGAGCTTTCGCGTAACACCGCACAGCGCCCCCACCGCGTGCCGGTCAGGAATTTGGCCAACTCCACTTTTGGAAGACCACCGGGCACCAAGAGCCAACCATGGTCAGTCACGATGCGAATTTTCTTCCACCCTGCCCCCAGGAGTTCAACAGTCCGCTCAGCGATCACCGCAAGCTGCGACTCGATGTCTCGAGCGAGCCGCATCCCATGTTCGTGGCCGTAATGATCTAAGTCTCCGCACTCGGTCCACGCGCGACCCGCACAATTTTCCCCCGTGGTGTCGCTCAGGACCTCCCACCCTGACTGCTGAAGCAGCCTACGCAGCTGTTCGGCAGTGGCAGTTGCTCCACTCATCACGACGGGCGCGAAGTCCTTTCCAGACTCGCTTCCCCTCAGTTGATCAGCCACCGGTGTCGCCCAAGATTTTCCAGATGCGGTTACTGATGGCGTCGTAGTCCACGTTGATGTCACCGTCACGGCGAGTCCGCCGCTGCGCAGCCGTTCCGCTAATCTCTGCGCGACATCGTAGCGAAGGCCATCCACGAACATGACACACTCGCTTGCTTGATAAGGCGCACGGCTCTGGCGTGCGGAAGCGGCATTGAGCCCACCCCGCACGCGCACAAGAGACTGAAATCTTTGAGCGGCCGCCTCTAGCCATGGTACGTACAACGCACGCAGTGCGATCTCGACAGCTTTGACGTCGGGCTTTGCCGTGACTGCTGCAATTGCCCGCAGGGCGGCATCATCAATCCGCCATAAACCATCGCAGTACAGAGTAGCCATTTCCTCGAAGGAGGCGCCGCCAAGGGGCTTAGCGCCGAGCTCGGCGATCATTGCCAGCGGTTGCAGCGCCTGCGCTAAAGGCGAAAATCCCATCTCCGCCCACAGCCATTTTCGGCGTTCGGCGTGCTGCTTTTCTAACTCAACTACGCTTGCGCGCACCTGATCGGTTGCCCCATCCCTCAGCGCGGTCAGTCCCACTCGCAACTGCGATTCCATCTCAGCATTGATAGCCGGATAGTTCGCGTGTTTCACAAACATGTCAGGGGGCGGTGAGATACGAGTCAATAACCCGTACACCTGTGGATACTTGCGATAAAGATCGCCGTAGAGCCGCCAAACGCTCGACCATGGTCCATCCCCTCCTGACAAGTTTTCCGCTGCAACAAGCTCGCCGTCCTTATCGGGATGGAACTTGTAGTCTGCGCGGCACCGGTCAACAAATATTTTCCATCGCGCACCTTTCCATTCGCTACGCTTTGACTGTGAGTCGTCCATCCAGGCGAGCAAGTCACGCTCGTGATCCGGCGCCAACAACGCGTTGAAGAACGCAGCGTCTAGGTACTTTCCGTCAAGGTCCGACACTTTGAGCGCTAGGAATCGCTCAGGCGCTTCGGCTGCAGCTCGGACCAGGGACTGTTTCGTTTCCGCATCTTCGGCGACATCCAGATCCAGTCCATCGTCGGAAACAAGAAAAGCAAACAGGGTCAAGTCCTTGGTGTTTCGTTGGCTCCAGTACGCGCCGCGATATTGCAGCTCCGCCAGCGGCTGGAGCTCTCTGGGGCAATCCTCAATGGCCCGCAGGTCCGTTCGCGCAACGCGAGGCAGATAAAGGATCGGCGTGGCGTCCGTGGGGTACTCCAGCTCGGACAGCGTACGAGCCACCGCGCACTTCAGCCAGATCGCAGGGCCTTGCCTTGATCCCCGTTCGTAGCCACCCAGTCTGAAAAGCTGTAGCACATCCGTTTGCAGCACGGTAACGATTGCCTGCCACTGTGCATCGTGATCGGTCCATAGCACGGCTGCAGGGGACACCTGAGTCGCGCGGTTGTGTTTGGCCGCTGCGACCAGGCTTTCGTGAAGCGCAGTGCGAATCGTCTTGCTCACTTGAACAATTCAGGTTCGGTCAGCGAGTACTTCTTTGGGTTGTTGCGCAGTTGAATTCGACCATCGCCCTCCGCGCGGCCGAGCCATGTCTTGGCCTGCGCCAACCCCAAACCAAGACGAACAGCTATTACCTTCGGAGGCAGCGCCTCTCGGCTCAACAACACCAACAAACGCCGCAGGAACTCGCTGTACATGTCGAATTCGACGGGAACGTCTCCGAAGCGGCTGGCACCTTTGTCAGATTCGACTCCCGTCGAAACCTCTTTAGTGCCAGCGTGGTACGGCGCCGGCGACTCTTGCACCACCACAACTGGCGGAACTTGCTGTGACGCGAACAGTTCGGCCGGTTCAATCCGCTCCGTCCCGACTTCGAGAAACGATCGCAGGCTGTCGGCACCGTTGATATCGAAATCGAAGGGACGGCCGCCTTTTCCGATCAGTGCGTCATTGCCGGCAGCCTCGGGATCTCGCCTGACAAAGACGGGAACCCAGCGCTCGCGAAGCGCCTCGACCGCCCCCGCCCAGGTACCGCCCTTCTCTAGGTCGGCCTGGACAACGAACGCGGCGTCGGCCGACGCGTATATGCACCGGTTGCGCGCCATAGCATTGCCGGCGTTGAACCCGGCTTCTGGGTAAAAGGGAGAAGCCAGCACTAAACGCTTGGCTTCCAGCCCAAGGCGGTTCTCCCGATTGCGCAAGGCCGACATGAGCCCATCGGCCAGGATTCCAATGACGATACTGCCTGCCTCGCCGGCCGCTTGCATGGCAGCCGAGTCGACGCCACGCGCGCCACCCGAAACTACCGGAACTCCCTCACCGCTGCAGCGGCCGGCGACGGCCCGCACGAACTCTAGCGCGGCCTCAGTTGCATTACGCGACCCGACGACAGCAAGGCCACCCGACGAAAGCAACTCCGGCTCCCCCGCGCCATACAGCAGCGGCGGCGCATCCATGCCCAATCGCTTCTTCAACCGCCTTGGATAGGCAGCGTCGCTGCGCGAGAGGACCCACAGGCCACTGCGCAGCCACTTCTCGGAGGCAAGCGCCAGTGCTGTACCGCGCCGCAGAAGCGCCTTGACGCGTTCCACATCGAGTTTGGCTTCGACGACCTCCTTCAGATCATCGACAGTCATGCTGAGCATGTCAGCGGGCCGCAGCTTTCCCTCTTGGAGCCAACGCGCAAGCCGGCCGTACTCGGCGACCGATAGCGGCCTCTCGGCGCTGAGGCTCGCCTTGCCAAAGTGCCCGCACAGAAGGAGCACCGCTTGCGTATCAGGCGCGAAGGTTTCCGGCACAGTCGGCACCTAAGCGGTCGATGCGCTCGCGAGCGCTAGGGGAAACACTGGTCCGCTGCCCGCCTGCCGCAGCAGCGTCGCGATGACAGCCATCGTCCATCCTGAATCCGACACGTCGTCCACCAGCAAGACCGGTCCCGCAATCGGTGCCGTTTCCGGCCGAATCGCAAAGACTCCATCCAGGTTGCGGCACTGATGAAACCGGTTCTCCATTTGCTTCTGTGGCTCTGTCTCACGCAGCTTGTGGACAACCGCGTGGAACGGCAATCCTAAAGCTGCCGCGAGGCGAGCCCCGAAATCGGGGACGAGTTCCGGATGTCGCAGCGAAGGAACACACGTCACCCAGCTCACTGTCTGCGCCTCGGGCCAGCGATGCCGAAGCATCTCCAACGCGCCAGCAATCAGTTCATCGCTGAAGCGCCCAGCCAGTTTGTCTCGCCGAGTTAAATCGCCCCACCCTGCCTCGCCCCATCGCGCCAGTACGCGTCCTTCTTGGCCCTGCAACGGCTGTGGGAAGTTGCCGCCGTTCCAGCCGTACTGCGGAAAGGCGTTGCGCGGCATCTGTTTTTTGGGCTGGAGCGCCATCTCCGTCACGCGCGAGAAGCGCTGGGCGGCCTGCAACGTTTCCTGCCGAACATCGGACCGTATCAACGGCGTACCGACGCAGACTGCACACCGGCCGCATGGCCGCTGCAGTTCATCGTCGAGCGCGTTGGCGAGAAACTGCATCAAGCATTGCCGACCGCTCAGGTAATCTTGCATCTGCGTCCACTCTTGCTCGCGCTGATGGGTGAGGCGGGCGATGCGCTCGTGGTCCATTAGCCAGGCGTTCGGCGTCCTGAACCAGCGCGGACCATCCTTCGCGATAGGCGCATTGACATCGACCGATAGCACCTTCACGACCTTCTCAATCTGCCCGGCCCGCAGGTTCACCTCCTGCTCAATCTCGCGCTCGGTCAGTCCGTTTACAGCCCTTTCAAGGGCGTTCAGGATTCTCTCGATCTGCCATTCCGGCGGGAACGCCGTCGTCCGGAAGTACTTGTTGATGTCTTCGTCTTCCTCGCCCGACATCAAAATGCCAAACGCCTCCGGTATCGCTCGACCGGCACGGCCGACCTGCTGGTAGTAGTGAACAACCGACGCGGGCATCTGGTAGTGGATCACGAAGCCGAGGTCCGGCTTATCGAACCCCATGCCCAGCGCGGTGGTTGCGACCAGACACTTCAAGTCATTTGCCAACAGCCGTTGCTCCAGCAGCTGCCGATACGCATTGCTGTCCAGACCCAGCGCGTCTCCGGCGCCACTGTAGTACGCCGCCGCCGAGATGCCTTGCTCATTAAGCCACCGGCTCACGCGTTCGGCGTCGCGCACCGTGAGCGTGTAGACGATGCCGCTCCCGGGCAACCCACGGATGTGATCGGCCAGCCAGCCTAGCCGTGTCGACGAATCGGGCAGACGCAGCGCTTGCAGTCCTATGCTGTCTCGCGTCAACGCGCCACGTAGTGTCTGGGTGTTTGGTCCAAGCTGCACTTCCACGTCCGCGACCACGCGCCGATTGGCCGTAGCCGTCGTGGCCAGGACGGCGATATTCGGCGGCAGCAGCCGCAGCACATCCACGATGCGCCGATAGTCGGGGCGAAAGTCGTGCCCCCAGTCGGAGATGCAATGCGCCTCATCGACCACGAGCAAACCGATCCGGCCGGCGATCGGCATGAGCACGTCGGCCACGAATCCATCGTTTGCCAATCGCTCCGGCGAAATGAGCAGCAGATCGATCCTGTCTGCAAACAGGTTCACCTTAACCTGATTCCACTGCTCCACGTTGGCTGAATTGATGGTCTCCGCACGCAAGCCAAGGCGCGCCGCCGCCTCGATCTGATTGCGCATCAAGGCCAGCAGCGGCGAGACGATCAGTGTCGGGCCCGCACCTTCGTCTCGCAGCAGTTTTGCGGCCAGGAAATACACCATGCTCTTACCCCAGCCGGTACGCTGAACGACCAGAGCCCGCGCTCGCTGATTGACCAGCCGGTCAATTGCCTCCCACTGACCGTCGCGAAAGGAGAGTTCCTGCTGGCCGGTCGCCTGCCGTAACAGCGCCTCAGCGTCGGCTCGACTAGGCACGCCGCCTCTTGTTGGCTGCTTCTTCTCTCGCTCTGCGCTTCTCGTCCAATGACAGATGATGCTCGTTGATGCGTTCGCCGTTGAAGACTTTGAACCACGGCGCGGACGCGACATCCTTACCACGATCCTTGTCCCACTTGATGTTGAGCTTTGGCGGCCTGATGCGCAGCACATCGGCTTCCACGAACGGGCGGATGTTTAGCCGCACGCCGTCGTTGATGTCCGGCTCCCAGCCGATCGGCTGCTCCTCGAGCGGCTTCCAGCGCACGAAGATGTCGTAGGGCGCGTCGCCTTCGAGGATTGCTTCGAGGTTCGCCTGGAGTTCCTTGGCTGCATCGGCGCGTTCTTCGGCGCCGTCGACACCATTCCTCGCATCGCGTTCTTGGGCGCGGATCCAGTCACCGAGGTAGGTGTAGGTCAGCGTCTCCAGGTTCTTGTGGTCGAGCCTGTGGTAGTTGACCAGCGCTGAGAAGCCATCCTTCTTGCCGTCCCAGATGTGCCAGATGAAGGGACGGTGGTGGAACAGCTTGACGTGCTGCTCGAAGAGCTTGTCGCGCAGCCAGACATCAAGGCCCTTGCTGGCGCAGTCCACATCGGCGAGTAGCTTGGGCAAGACGGCGGCAGACCAGTCATTGCCCCAGGCGGTGATCAGCAGATCGAGAAGCCGATCGGCGGCAGATTTCTCGCCGCGCACCGGCGACAGGCAGACGATGCCGTCTTTGTCGGCGAACTTGTCCAACGTCGCGCTGCGCTTGATCCACGCGCGTGCTTCGTCCGACAGCTCCATCTTCGTGTCGAGTTCCGCCGGCCAGTGGTAGCCGAGCAAGCGGGCCACAGCGACTTGTAATGAGGCGGTCGAGGGCTGCGGATGACCGTGGAAGATCC
>JBGTEW010000192.1:0-5044 GCA_041747615.1 Burkholderiaceae bacterium
CAGGTTGCGGAACAGGACGACCAGAATTGCAAGCCCGATCGCGGCTTCCGCCGCCGCCACCGTCAAAATGAAGAACACGAAGACCTGCCCGTGGTAATCGCCCAGATAGTGCGAAAACGCGATGAAGTTGATGTTGACGGCTAGCAGCATCAATTCGATCGCCATCAGCAGCACGATCAGATTCTTGCGGTTCAGAAAGATGCCTATCACGCTGATCGCGAACAGCAGTGCACCCGCACCCAGATACCACGAAAGCGATACCAAAACGTCCCTCCCTAACTGTTCTTCGTTGGCCGCGCTTTTTCTTCGGTTACGCCCCCGGTCGCTGCGCGCCCGCCCCCCACGGGGGCACGCGATGAGCTTGGGGCGGCCCGGCGCTCATCGCTAGCAGTCGCCATCGTGACCAGTCGTACCCGGTCCTCGCTGCGCACCTTCACCTGGCGCGACGGGTTCTGGCTCTTCGAATCCTTGCGCCCCCGCAAGGTCAGTGAAATCGCTGCGATGATCGCCACCAGCAGAATCACTCCGGCGATCTGCAGCGGAAACACATACTCGGTGAAGGTCAGCATCCCGAGGGCGCGCGTGTTGTCCGCACTCGCGATACCGGGGCCGGGCCCTGTCATCTCCTGCCATCGCGGCTGTGACAACACGAGCCATATCTGCAGCACGATCAGCGCAGCGACGCCGAATCCCCACGGCGCATTGCGCCAGAAACCCTGCCGAAACTTGTCGATATTGATGTCGAGCATCATTACAACGAACAGAAACAGAACCATCACCGCACCGACATAGACCAGCACCAGCGCGATCGCGAGAAACTCGGCGCGCAGCAGGATCCACAGAGCCGCCGCCGAGAAAAAGGCAAGCACCAGGAAGAGCACCGCGTGCACCGGGTTGCGCGCGGTGATCACGCGCAGCGCGGCCAGCAGCATCACCCCGGAGAAGATCAGGAACAGAGCGGATTGGGCGTCCATTATCGATACGGGGCGTCGGCCTTGCGCGCTGCGGCGATCTCTTTCTCGTACCGATCGCCGATCGCCAGCAGCATCGGCTTGGTGAAATACAGATCGCCGCGCTTCTCGCCGTGATACTCGTGAATGTGGGTCTCGACGATCGAGTCGACCGGGCAGCTTTCCTCGCACAGGCCGCAGAAGATGCACTTGTACAGATCGACGTCGTAGCGCGTCGTGCGCCGGGTACCGTCCTCGCGCTGCTCGGACTCGATCGTGATCGCCAATGCCGGGCACACCGCTTCACACAGCTTGCACGCGATGCAGCGCTCCTCGCCGTTCGGATAGCGGCGCAACGCGTGCAGCCCGCGAAACCGCGGCGACAGCGGCGTCTTTTCTTCCGGGTACTGAATCGTGATCTTGCGCGAGAACGCATAGCGTCCGGTCAACGCAAGACCCTTGACCAATTCGCGTAACAGCAGACTGTCGAAAAATTCGCGGACGGCGCCCATCAGGCTACTTGCTCCATATGTTCCACGGTGTCTGCATCCACACGGCGATCACGAGCAACCACACCAGCGTCAGCGGAATGAACACTTTCCAGCCAAGCCGCATGATCTGGTCATAGCGATAGCGCGGAAACGAGGCGCGAAACCAGATGAAAAGCGACACAACGAAAAACACCTTGACGAACAGCCAGAACCAGCCGGACAGCGCGACGAGCCAGGTGGGAACTTCGAATCCGAGCAGTCGGCCAAGATCGATCGGCGCCGCCCAGCCGCCGAGAAACATGATCGTCGCCACCGCGGACAGCAGGATCATGTTCGCGTATTCGGCGAGGAAGAAAATCGCGAAGCTCATGCCCGAGTACTCGACCATGTGACCGGCGACGATCTCGGACTCGCCCTCGACCACGTCGAACGGATGGCGATTGGTTTCGGCGATGCTGGACACCACGTAGATCACGAACAGCGGCAAGAGTGGCAGCCAGTTCCACGACAGGAAGTTCAGCCCCATGCCGGCGAACATGCCGGTGTTCTGACCGACCACGATCTGCGTCAGGTTCAGCGTGCCCGCCACCATCAGCACGGTAACCAGCACAAAGCCCATGCCGATCTCATAGCTGACCATCTGCGCCGCCGCGCGCATTGCGCCGAGAAACGCGTACTTCGAATTCGATGCCCAACCCGCGATGATCACGCCATAGACGCCGACCGACGTGATCGCCATCACAAACAGCAAGCCGGCATTGATATCGGCCAGCACGACACCCGGTCCGAACGGAATCACCGCCCACGCCGCGAGCGCCGGCATCAGGATGACCATCGGCGCCAGGTAGAACAGCCATTTGTCCGCCTGTGCCGGCGTGATGATTTCCTTGGTCATCAGCTTGAAGGCGTCAGCGATCGGCTGCAGCAACCCGAGCGGACCGACGCGATTCGGACCGACACGAATGTGGAACCACCCGATCAGCCGGCGCTCCCACAGGGTCAGATACGCCACCAGGCCGAGCACCGGCAGCACGATCGCGAAGATCTTCGCCAGCGACCATACGACCGGCCACGCTGCACCGAGCGTCTGGCTTCCGTAGGCGGTGACCGCGTCCATCAGGCGCTCTCGAGCGTGATCGGACCGAACATCGGGCCTAGCGTCGCAGTCGATTCGTGCGCCGCCGATACGTGCACCGCGCCGTCGGCAATGGTGTTGTCGAGTTCGACTTCGAGCAACGCCGATGCATCGCCCTGTCGTACAAGCGCCTTGTCGCCCGCAACCAGCCCGAAAGATTGCAACGTCCGCGCATTGGCGCGTGCCTTCGGTGGTCTCGCGTCCCGCGTCGCCTGCAGCGGCGCCGAACGGCGCACGATGGCATCGCTGAAATAGATCGGAACGTCAGCGATTCTTTCGACCGCTCCCGCTTCGCTGGCCAGCCCGACCTCAGGTTTCGAGGGCGTCGCGGCAACATCGTTTGAAAGCATCGCGCCGATGTCATTCGGAAGCGCTTCCTTGCGGACCTGTTCGGGCGTCTCGTAGTCGAAGCCGTCCAGTTCCAGCAGGTTGCCGAGAACGCGCAGAACCTTCCACCCCGGCCTGGCTTCGCCCGCGGGCCGCACCGTGCCGTTGAATGTCTGCACCCGGCCTTCGCAGTTGATGTAAGTGCCGGCGGTTTCGGTGAACGGCGCGATCGGCAGGATCGCGTCCGCGTAATCGAGCGCACCGTTGCGATAGACAGAAAATGCAATGACGGTATCGGCTGCCTGCAACGCCCGCGCCGTGGCGGCGGGATCAGCGACGTCATACTCAGGCTCCAAATTCCACAGCAGATAGGCCTTGCGCGGTTGCTCGATCATTTGGCGCGCGTTCAGTCCGGCCTGCTTCGGATAAGCCCTGGCTGCGTAACCCCCGACCGTGTTCGCCGCCTCAGTCAGCACGCCTACCGTAGCGCCCGTTGCGCGGGTGATCGACTGCGCCAAAACACGCAGCTGCGCTGCCTGTGGATGCTGAACGGCAGCGTTGCCGAGCAAAATCGCCTTGCGCTCACCGGCCAGCAAAGATACTGCCACTGCACGCGCCTGGTCGCTCGCGGCGATGCCGTCTATCGGTGCGCGTTCGCCCCGCTCACTCGCAATCGCGACTGCGATTTCGCTCAACGCCCTGACCCATGCGCTCGGCCGCGCGATCAGCCTGGCCGATGTCGGCATCAGCAGATCGGTGTCAACGGCGTGCAGCACGCTGATCCGGCAGCCGCGTTTGGCCGCGGCGCGTAAACGAGTCGCTAGCAGCGGCTGATCCTTGCGCAAGGACGAGCCGACCAGCAGCACGCTGTTCAGCTTGCTGATCTCGCCGATCTTCATGCCGAGCCACGGCGCTCCGGTCATCGCAGCATCGGCAGAAAAATCCGACTGCCGCAGGCGGAAGTCGATATTCTCCGAGCCGAGACTCCTCGTCAGCTTCGCCAGCAGGTGCAGCTCCTCGAGCGTGCTGTTCGGCGCGGCCAGTGTGCCTATTGCGTCCGCGCCATGCTCGGCTTTCACGCCCTGCAGTGCGTCTGCCACATACGCAAGCGCGATGCTCCAGTCGACTTCCTGCCACTGGCCACCCTGCTTCAACAATGGCTTGTCCAAACGATCGGGTGCGTTCAGACCTTCATACGAGAAGCGGTCGCGGTCGGACAGCCAGCACTCGTTGATCTCCTCGTTCTCCAGCGGCAGAACCCGCAGAACGCGGTTGTTCTTCACCTGCACGATCAGGTTCGAGCCGAGCGAATCGTGCGGGCTCACGGACTTGCGGCGCGACAACTCCCACGAACGTGCTTCATAGCGAAACGGCTTGCTGGTCAGCGCGCCCACCGGGCATAGATCGATTATGTTGCCGGACAGCTCGGAGTCCACCGAGCGTCCGACAAAACTCAGAATCTCCGCATGCTCGCTGCGGCCGGCCATGCCAAGCTCCATCACGCCGGCGACTTCCTGACCGAACCGGACACAGCGCGTGCAGTGAATACAGCGCGTCATCTCCTCGGCGGAAATCAGCGGTCCCATCGACTTGTGAAATACGACGCGCTTTGGCTCGCTGTAGCGGCTGGCCGATCCCCCATAGCCGACCGCCAGGTCCTGCAGCAGGCACTCGCCGCCCTGATCGCAGATCGGGCAGTCGAGCGGATGATTGATCAACAGGAACTCCATCACCGAGCGTTGCGCCTGCTTGGCATACGCCGATTGCGTGCGCGCGATCATCCCCTTGGTCACCGGTGTTGCGCAGGCAGGCAGCGGCTTCGGCGCCTTCTCGACTTCGACCAGGCACATGCGGCAATTGGCCGCGATCGACAGCTTTCTGTGATAGCAGAAGTGGGGGATATAAATACCGAGCCGGCTGGCAGCATCCATCAGCATGGTGCCCTCCGGTACTTCGACCTTCCGGCCGTCGATTTCGATTTCGATCACACGTACTCCGGCACCTGGCAACGCCCATGCTCAATGTGATGTTCGAACTCGGAGCGGTAGTGCTTGACGAACGCGCGCACCGGCATCGCAGCGGCGTCACCCAGCGCGCAGATCGTGCGGCCCTGGATGTTGTCGGCCAGCGAATGCAATAAA
>JBGTEW010000193.1:0-4169 GCA_041747615.1 Burkholderiaceae bacterium
TGCGCACCACGACAAACTCGTCGCGGTTGGTGCCGATCGTTCCGTAGTAGTTGAAGCCGTAACTGAACTGCGCGTAGCCGCCGATCATGTGCGTCGGCTTCAGCACGGTGCGCGTCACCGAGTTGTGAATACCGCCACGTGCGCCGGTGATCTCGGAGCCCGGTGTGTTCACGATCTTTTCCTGCGCGTGGTACATCATCACCATGCCGGGCCGAACGCGCTGGCTCACCACCGCGCGCGCCGCGATTGCGCCGTTGATGTTGAACAGCTCGATCCAGTCGTTGTCGACGATGCCGACACGCTTGGCGTCGTCCTCGCTGATCCACACGCACGGTCCGCCGCGGCTCAACGTCAGCATCAGCAGGTTGTCGGTGTAGGTCGAGTGGATGCCCCATTTCTGGTGTGGGGTGATGAAGTTCAGCGCGATCTCCGGATGGCCGTTCGGCTTGACGCCCTGCATGGCGGCGGTGGTTTTCAGATCGACCGGCGGGCGGTAGCTGGAGAAGCCTTCGCCGAACGCGCGCATCCACGGATGGTCCATGTAGAACTGCTGGCGCCCGGTCAGCGTGCGCCACGGAATGAACTCGTGTACGTTGGTATAGCCCGCGTTGTACGAGACGGTTTCACTCTCGATGCCGCTCCAGGTGGGCGAGCTGATGATCTTGCGCGGCTGCGCCTGGATATCGCGAAAGCGGATCTTTTCGTCTTCGCGATGAATCGCCAGGTGCGTATGGTCGCGCCCGGTCTGCTTGCCGAGCGCCTGCCATGCCTTCACCGCCACATGGCCATTGGTCTCGGGCGCAAGCATCAACACGACTTCGGCGGCATCGATATCGGTCTCGATCTTCGGCATGCCGCGGGTTGGGCCCTCCGCGTTGACAACGCCGCTCAACTGACCGAGTTGTTTGACCTCAGTCTCGGTGTTCCAGCTGATGCCCTTGCCGCCATTGCCGACTTTGTTCATCAGCGGACCGAGTGCGGTGAAGCGTTTGTAGACGTTCGGGTAGTCGCGCTCGACCACCTGCATGTTCGGCGCAGTCTTGCCCGGAATCAGGTCGCATTCGCCACGCTTCCAGTCCTTGACCTCGAACGGTTGCGCCAGCTCCGCCGGTGTGTCGTGCATCAACGGCGTCAGCACCAGTTCGCGCTCGACTCCGAGATGGCCGACGCAGACTTCGCTGAACTTCTGGGCGAAGCCCTTGTAGATCTCCCAGTCGCTGCGCGATTGCCATGCTGGATCGACCGCGGTCGACAGAGGATGAATGAATGGATGCATGTCGCTGGTGTTCAGATCGTTCTTCTCGTACCACGTGGCGGTCGGCAGCACGATGTCGCTGTACAGGCAGGTCGTGCTCATCCGGAAGTCGAGCGTGACCAGCAGGTCGAGCTTGCCTTCAGGAGCGTTCGCATGCCATGTAACCTCCTCGGGCTTCGCGTCCGCGGCGCCGAGATCCTTGCCCTGCACACCGTTGCTCGTTCCCAGCAGATGCTTCAGGAAATATTCGTGGCCCTTGCCACTCGAGCCCAGCAGGTTCGAGCGCCATACGAACAGGTTGCGCGGCCAGTTACTGGGATGATCGGGATCGGTGCAGCTCATTTTCAGCGAGCCATCCTTCAGCGCCTTGACCGCGTAGTCCTTTGGATCGAGGCCGGCCGCCTGCGCGTCGCGCACCACCTGCATCGGATTGGTCTGCAATTGCGGCGCGCTCGGCAGCCAGCCCATGCGCTCGGCACGCACGTTGTAGTCGATCATGCTGCCGCCATAACGCTTCTTGTCGGCCAGTGGCGAGATCACTTCTTCCATACCGAGCTTTTCGTAGCGCCACTGGTCGGTGTGAGCATAAAAGAAGCTGGTGCTGTTCATCTGTCGTGGCGGACGGATCCAGTCGAGCGCGAACGCGAGCGGCGTCCAGCCGGTCTGGGGCCGCAGCTTCTCCTGGCCGACGTAGTGCGCCCAACCACCGCCGCTCTTGCCGACACAGCCGCACATCATCAGCATGTTGATCACGCCGCGATAGTTCATGTCACTGTGGTACCAGTGGTTCATCGCCGCGCCGATGATCACCATCGACTTCCCTTGCGTCTTGTGCGCGTTGTCGGCGAATTCACGCGCGACCGCAACCACCTGCGCGCGCGGCGTGCCGGTGATGCGCTCCTGCCACGCGGGCGTATAGGGCGTGTCGTCATCGAAGCTCGTCGCGGCCAGCTCGCCGCTTAGGCCGCGCGCGACGCCGTAATTGGCGACCAGCAGGTCGAACACGGTGGCGACCACCGCTTCGGGCTTGCCGCCGCCAAGCGCAATGCGCTGCACCGGCACAGTTCGCACTAGCACGTCGCGATGCTCGCCGTTCAGCTCGCTGTTCGTGAAATGCTCGCTCGGGATGCCGCCGAAGTACGGAAAACCGACCTTCGCGGTCACGCTGCTCGGATTTTCGCCTTCGAGCAGCGACAGCTTCAGCTTGACCTCGCTTCCGCGCTGGGCCTCTTTCGCTTCGAGGTTCCACTTCCCTGCATCGGCACGGCCCTCGGCGCCCCAGCGGAATCCGACCGAGCCGTTCGGCAGCACCGCTTCTCCCGCTTCGTTGCACGCGACCGTTTTCCACTCTGGATTGTTGGCCTGGCCGAGGTCGCCGTCGAAGTCGGATGCGCGCACATAACGATCCGGAACCGTGATCACTTCGCCGCTTGGCAGCTGGTGCTCCTTCAGCAGTACCAGCATCGGCATGTCGGTGTAGCGGCGCACGTAGTCGTCGAAGTACGCACTGCGTTTGCGGCCGCCGTCTGGAAAGTAGAACTCTTTCAGGATCACATGTCCCATCGCCATCGCGACGGCGGCGTCGGTGCCCTGCTTCGGATGCATCCAGATGTCGCACAGTTTCGCGACTTCCGAGTAATCCGGCGTCACCGCCACGGTCTTCGTTCCCTTGTAACGCACCTCGGTAAAGAAGTGCGCATCGGGCGTGCGCGTCTGTGGAACGTTCGAGCCCCAGGCGATGATGTAGCTCGAGTTGTACCAGTCGGCCGACTCCGGCACGTCGGTCTGCTCGCCCCAGACCTGCGGGCTGCTCGGCGGCAGATCGCAGTACCAGTCATAAAAGCTCATGCAGACGCCGCCGATCAGGCTCAGATAGCGTGAACCCGCCGCATAACTGACCATCGACATCGCCGGGATCGGCGAGAAACCGATCACGCGGTCCGGGCCGTGTTTCTTGATCGTGTAAACGTTGGCTGCGGCGACGATTTCGTTGACTTCGTCCCAGCTCGAGCGCACGAAGCCACCGAGCCCGCGTATCTGCTGATAGTCGCGACGCTTGCTTTCGTTCTCGACAATCGAAGCCCAGGCGGCGACCGGTTCGTGCTGCAGACGCTCCTCGCGCCAGTGCTTCAAAAGCCGGCTGCGCACCATCGGGTATTTGACACGGTTCGCGCTGTATAGATACCAGCTGTAGCTGGCGCCGCGTGCGCAGCCGCGCGGCTCGTGATTGGGCATGTCCCAGCGCGTGCGCGGATAGTCGGTCTGCTGGATCTCCCACGTGACGATGCCGCCCTTGACGAAGATCTTCCAAGAGCACGCGCCGGTGCAGTTGACACCGTGGGTCGAGCGCACGATCTTGTCGTGCGCCCAGCGGTTGCGGTAGCTGTCTTCCCAGGTGCGATCTTCACCGGTGGTGATGCCGTGGTTGCCGGAAAAGCCTTCGCGCGGGTTCCGAAAATAGTTGAGACGGTCTAGGAAGTGGCTCATCAGAAGTCCAATAGTTTTTCAGGGGTTCTTCACGTAGGCGTTCTTGCGCAGGTAAAACCACCAGTTAAGAACGAGGCACAGTGCATAGAACACCGCAAAGCCGTACATCGCGAATTCCGGCGTACCGGCCTTGATCTGCTCGCCGATCACCACCGGCGCGATGAACGCTCCGTAGGCCGCGATCGCCGAGGTCCATCCGAGCACCGGACCGGCCTGCGTACGGTCGAAGATCACGCCGATCGTGCGGAAGGTCGAGCCGTTGCCGATGCCGCTGGCAGCGAACAGCAGCACGAACAGCAGCATGAAGACGACGAAGTACTCTTCGGGTGTCGGCGACCGGTAGGCAAGCAGCATCACGTAACCGACAGCGGCCGACGCGACCACCATCACCGCCGAGATGATCTGCGTGACGATCGAGCCGCCGACC
>JBGTEW010000194.1:0-4637 GCA_041747615.1 Burkholderiaceae bacterium
CCGCGACGGCGCCGCAGGCGTTGCCACACGCTTTCGGCGGTGCTCTTAGGATTCAACAGGAGATCAAGGCCCGCACCGATCGCATAGCCGGCCACGGCGACGTAGGAAGGCTGAAAGCCAAAGCATTTCATTCCTTGTCGATGAAAGCGCCTGAATCCCTTCGACAGCCCGATTCCGTGCAAGACATTGGTTCCGAGGCTGCGATGATATCCACGTGTAAGCGAATCGCGCAGGCGCGCATGCTCGTCGGGCGGCAGGTGTGCTGAACCATGGCGCGCAATCGTCATCAACGCGAGTAAAGGGCGCTGGTCATACTGACCCAGTTCGCTGTGAATCGAATCGGCCTGGCGCCGTGTGAAGGTAAGCACCTGATGCACGAAGCCGAAGTCCCGGCCCTTGAGCAGCTCGAAGCAGATGTCGGCATCTTCTAGCGGGCACGCCTCGTCGTAGAAGTCGGGCCGCGCACGCACCAGATCGCTGCGGTACATCACACACGTCGGCGAGCCGAAAACATACAGATCGTCGGCCCAGAATCTCCTGCAAACCTCTTTGCCGCTGAACACCGATGCACCAAGTGGGAGACCAAAAAAAAACACCCGCTCTTCGATCTGGCCATACGCGCCGACCAGTGCGATCGAGTCGCTCGTTTCGGCCACCGCCACCATACGCGCGAGGCACTCGGGAAAAATCCAGTCGTCGGCCTGAACTACTTTGCAGTAGCGGCTGTCGCGGGAGATGTAGCGCAGTGCCCGGTTGTAGTTTTGCACCTGGTTTACGAAAGCATCGTGCCGGATGTATCGGATGCGCGCGTCACGCGCGGCGTACGGTTCGACGACTTCGCGGGAGCCGTCGTCGCTGCAGTTATCCGATAAAATAAATTCGAAGTTGCCGTACTGCTGCGTAAGAACGCTTTCGATGCACTCGGCGAGATACTGTGCAGTGTTGTAGAACGGCGTGACGACGCTGACCAGCGGCCCCTGTGTCATGCGCCTTGCCCGGCCGAGGTCGTCGCCGATCCGGCGCGGCGCGTCCGATACTGCCGTTCACTGTTTAACCGCTCGATCAGGCTGCCTGCAATGCGGTCTACCAGCAGATTCCATTCGTAACCGGCGGCAATGCGCTGGCGTCGGCGTGCGTCATCAGCGGAATCCCTCGTCAAAGCATGCTGTATTGCTTCCGACCATTCGGCAGAGGTCTCAGCGATCGAGATCACGTCGCGGAATTCCTGCAACGCCTGAATCGCCGATCCGACGATCGGGCGTCCACTTGCCAGATACTCGTGCAGCTTTGCCGGGTAGATGTACTTGGTGTAGTCGTCGAGTCGATAGCACAGTGTGCAAATATCCACGTGCTGCATGTAAGCCGGAAGAAGGGCAAGCGGCTTTGGGCCCAGGGCATGTACGTTCGGCATGTCGCTGAGACGGCGGTACTGCTCGGCCCGGGATCCTAAATAGCCCACCGGACCGACCAGTACGATTGACCAGTTCGGATGGCGCTGCGCCAAGTCGCCCAGCAGATCGAGGTCCAGTTGCGTCTTAATCACGCCGATGTAGCCAATGCGCGGTCGCGGGATCGCGGCGAGGTCCGCGGGCTGCACTGTCGGCGTCGAGTATGCGCAGTAGTCGACTCCGTTGGGAATCCGGATCGTGTGTGGATTGATGCGCCCTTTTTTTTCCATCAAGGCGGCTGAATGCACGATCACCAGATCGGCTCGCCGCAAAAGTTGCATCTCTGCCTCCGGAATCGCCTTCTCGACTTCAGAGAAGGTATATTCGTCATCGATGTGGTAGCAGCTCGAATCGTGCGAAAGCAGGTCGAGTGCGGAGCCGAACTCGGGTCGCCACAGGTAAAGGATGAACCGATCGCACCCGGCGGCCTTCAGCAGTTGCCGCGCGCGGCGCAGCCGCGACCACTCGGAAAGTCGGGCCAGAAACCCGGGACGATGCATCCGCGGCAGCCAGTTACTCGGCCGATAAACGAGAAGCCCGGGAGCATCGCCGTAAGCGCTCACCGGCGCCTCGCTTTCAGACTGCTCCCCGGACCAGATATCGCGCCATGCTGGCGCCGGGCTCACCCATACGGTCGTGAAATGCTGGGACAGACGCCATAGCACGTGATGCCTAACACTCCACGGCGGACCCCATTGGTCGGGAACGAGAGCAATAACGCCTATGCGCATTCGACTTGAGGCTTCACTCAGGACTCGGGCATCAGTAACGGACGAATTGATCAATGAAAGTTTCTCTCACTGCGTCGCCCGAGCGCGACTCGTTGCAGAATATCGGGCTGAATTCGACCCGGTCGCGTAATAACCGTCCATATCGCCATTCTGATACGCAAACCCAGTCGGAGGGAAACGCCATCATGTCGGAATGAATGCTGCATCCGGGTGACTGGTCCTGCCATGTGCGGCTTAATCACGCGGGTGAGCCCGACGTGCGATCAAGCCGGATGCCAATTGGCCGAAGCGTGCAAGCACGATTGCCTCCGGGCCGGCTCGCCTGCCCGACAGCAGCCACAGCAGAGTCAACGCGACCGCGTAAACAATTACGCCGACTGGAATCGCGAGCGCAAGCTGCCACACCGGATGCCCGGCAAGAGCGCCGGCACTCGTCTCGCCCAAGAGCAGGATCAGCACCCCGACCATTGTCAATGAGGCGATCAGTGGGCGCCACAGGCCGGCCAGGTAGGCGAAACGGGGAAGCGCCAGGACGCGCGAAATTACGAAGCACTCCACGGTGACAGAGACCATGGTGGCGATCAATTCTGCGTAGGCTGCTCCGATCAGGCCGAGCTTCCGACACAGCAACAGTAGCAACGGGAGCAGTATGACGAAGTGAAGCACTTCCATCAGGAAAGTAACCTTGGTTCGGTTTAGTGCCAGCCACACGGAGTAGTGGTTCGACGCTGCAGCATGAAAGACGCCTGCGAGTGCCAGTATCTGGACGACGGCAACCGCCTCTGCCCACCGTGGGCCGAGCAGCACGAGTACCAGCGGCTGGGCGAGCGTCGCGACGCCGAAGCCCGCCGGAAGCGCGATGATCCAGATCGCTCCGAGGATGTCGACCAGGCCCTGTCGCAGCGTGCCCGGATCGGACGCCATCCGCGCATAGCCCGGGAACACCGCGCGATTAATCGGCGCGATCAGGTCCGTGGCCGGAAGCAGAGCGATCTCCGACCCCACGGTGTACAGCCCAAGTGCGGCTGGACCGAGTTGCCTGCCGACGACGAAATGAGACGTTCGCTGAGTTGCGAAGCTCGCCAGGCCGACCAGGAATACCCACGTGGAGAACGCAAACAGGTCGGCGCGCGCCGCCAGGCTGAAACGCGGCCGATACGGTTGCATCGTGTAGCTCAGCGTCAAACCCGCGAGGCGGCCGGCGAGGGTTCCGGCGATCAGCGCCCAGTAGCTTTCCAAGGCCACCGCAAGCGTAACCGTGACGACAAAGCTGATCACCTTCTTCCAGGCACTGAACGCGAAGTCGCGCGCGAAGTTCATCTGGCGCTGGAAGTCGACCGTGCCGATGTTTTCGAAGCTCTGCATTGCCCGGCCTATCGCCAGCACAAGCATGATCGGAATCAGTCGTGGTTCGTTGAAGAACCACGAGCTTGGATACGCGAGCACTACGATGATGCCAGCGCATAAGAGACCAAACGCCACTTGCAGAGTCCAGGCGGTGTCGTAGTGCTCTCTGGTCGGATGCTCCCGCTGGATCAGCGCCAGGTCGAAGCCAAAGGTACCTGCGAGCTCGACGAACGCGATCACCGAAATCGCCATCGCGACCAGGCCGAAGTCCGCCGGGACGAGCACGCGGGCCAGGATAAGAAGGCTTACCAGGCCGAGGCAGCGCTCGGCGAATCTGGCGAGCAGCATCCACGCGGCGCCCTTTGCAATGGCTCGTTTCATAAAAGGAAAAAAATGTGCTGGCGCTCAGGAGCAGCGAGTAAGCACACGCTACAACGGCGTCAGCGAGATTGCGGCATGATTGCGGACGCCACGTACGCAGTCCCAGAACTCGTTCGCCACTTGTTCCGTCAACGGCGCGTGCCGCAGCACGTTGTAAGACTCGATTCGGCGCACTGGAATAAGCTCGGCGAGCGTGCCGGCCAGGCACATTTCGTCGGCGATATATAGCTCGGTTCGATCGATCGGCCGGCGTTCGAATGCGATGCCCAGGGTTGCGCTTAGCGCACGAATGATTTCGACCGTAATACTTTCGAGGCAACCTTCTGACGCCGGCGGCGTGATTAACGTGCCGTTGCGAGCCAACACAACGCACGAGCCCGAAGCCTCGGCGACCCGGCCCCACGGGTTGAGCAGAATCATGTCGGCGAAGCCCTGCCGGCGTCCTTCGATGCGGGCCAGCCGCCCGATCTGGTAGTTCGCGGTCGATTTGATGCGAGCAGGAAGCGAGGCGTCGCCAGGCCGTTGCCATGTGCTGACGCCGATATCGATCGCTTCGGGCCTTTTCTGCTCAAGCTGGTAACCAGTGATAACCAGGTCGGTTACCGTGCCTTCTCCCCAGTGGCCCTCGACAGCAAATAGCGTCGTGCGCAGCCACAAGTCGCGGCCGTCGGTCAGAAGCCTCTTCGTCAGGCTCGCGCACGCTTCGCTGAATTCCTCGTACGACATCGAG
>JBGTEW010000195.1:0-7018 GCA_041747615.1 Burkholderiaceae bacterium
TCGGCGCGGTCTGCAAGCCCGTAGTCGGCGAGCGCCTGGCGCACGCGCGCGTCGCGTTCCTTCGCGACGATGCCCGCAAGCATCATCGGCAGTGCGATGTTCTCAATCGCGGTCAAGCGTGGCACCAGATGGAAACTCTGGAACACGAAGCCGATGCGTAGGCTACGTACGCGCGCCTGCTCGTCGGGCGACAGCGTTGTGACATCGCGGCCCTCGAGCAAATAGCGGCCGGCGGTCGGGCGATCGAGCAGCCCAAGCAGGTTCAGCAGCGTGGACTTGCCTGACCCCGAAGGGCCCATTACGGCAACGTATTCACCGGGCTCGATGCGCAGCTCGAGTTCGTGCAACGCGTGCACCTCGCTATCACCGAGATGGAACACGCGCTCGATACCCGACAGATCGATCAGCTCGCCATTGCCTGAAGTCGCCACGACGAGTTTGCCGCTACTTGACGGCAGCCTTGTCCGCGACTGCTTTGACACCGGCTTTCACACCCGCGCGTTCGAGCGAGGTGACGACCTTGTCGCCCGCGGCCAGTCCATCGACCACTTCTGTGAATTCCCAGTTGGAAAGCCCGGTCTTCAGTGCGCGTTCGACCAGCGTGCCGTCGGCGCCGATCAGCAGCACGCGGCCGCCCTCGAGCAGCGCCGATGTGGGTACGCGCAGCGTGTCGGCGCGCGTTTCGAGCACGACTTCGACATCGGCGCTGTAGCCGACCAGCAGCCGGCCGATCTTCGACGCGTCATCGAACGTCGCCTCGACGTCGACGGTGCGCGCCTGTTTTTCGACCGCTGTCACGTACGACGCCACACGCCTGACCTTGCCGGAAAACGACTGCGCAGGAAGCGCGTCGAGCGAGATCCGCACGCGCTGGCCTTCACGGATCTTGGGCGCGTCGACCTCGTCCATCGGTGCCTTCACGTACAGGCACGACTCATCGATCAGGTCGATCGCCGGCGGCGTGGCCACTCCCGGTGGTGACGGGGTCGTGTACTCGCCCACCTCGCCCACGATCTTGGCCACGGTGCCGTCGAACGGCGCGATCAGCACCGTTCGACCCTTCTGCGTGCGCGCGAGCCTGATGTTCGCTTCGGCCTGGAAGACATCTGCGCGCGCAGTAGCGCAGGCAGCAACCTTCGCATCGGCCGCAGCGCGCGCGCTGTCGATCGCGTTGGCCGATATAAACCCGCGTTCGTGCAGCTCGGTTTGCCGCTTGACTTCACGCTCGGCGCTATCGGCGACTGTGCACGCCTCAACCACACGCTTGCGAGCGGTCTCGGCCTGCGCGCCCGCGAGCTTCTCCTGCGCCTGGATGTCGTCACCCCACAGCCGCATCAGCAGCTGGCCCTTCTTGACGTGGTCACCCTCCTTGACTGCCAGCACTTCGATGCGGCCGCCGATGATGGGCGATAGCTTTGTGCGCTGGCACGCTTCGACCGTACCTGCGCGCGTATTGGCAATCGTCGCTTCGACCTGGCCACGTCCGACCTCGGTCAGCACGACCGCGATTGGCGTCGGGCGGCTGATCCACCACACCGCTGCAGCGACGACCGCAATCGCAATCAGCACGATGAGTGCTCGGCGTAGCCAGCGCGCTTGCGTCAGTGAAGCCATGCGTATTGCCCGTCCGCAGTCGAGAACGAACGCAGATTAGCGGACGATGACCGCATCTGTTGAGGAAGCACAACGTCTCCAATTCCGTGCGACCGCTTGCCTTGAACTGAGTATCGCTCAGCCCTCCAGCCATCCCGTCCGCTGCATGATCCTTTTCTCGATCTCCAGAATAACCATCACGATCAGGCCCACTGCAAGGATCAGGACTCCATCAGCGAAGGCGATCGGGCGCGTTTCGAAGAGCTGATTCATCACCGGCAGGTACGTAAAGGCCAACTGAGCGACTACGACGATGCCGATGGCCAGCAGGACCGCCGGCGTCCCCATTGCTCCACGCCAGGTGAACGAAGTCATGTGCAGATATCGCACATTGAAGAGATAGAAAATCTCCGTCACCACTACCGTATTGACGACCATGGTCCGCGCCGTCTGCAGATCGGCCCCGGTGCCCAGCGCATAGAAAAAGATGCCAAGGGCCGCGGCAAGCATCAGGAAAGACACGAGGATCACACGCCACACCAGAAAGGGCGTGAGCAATCCCTGATCAGCACGCCGCGGCGGACGGCGCATTACATTCGGCTCGGCCGGTTCGAACGCCAGCACGAGGCCGAGCGTTGCAGAGGTAAGGAGATTGATCCAGAGGATCTGGACCGGCGACATCGGCAGAGTGAAATTGAACAGGATGGCGGCGATCACCGCCAGAGCTTCGCCACCATTGGTCGGCAGTGTCCACGCCACTACTTTGCGAATGTTGTCGTAGACCACGCGTCCCTCGTGGACGGCGGCAACGATGGAGGCGAAATTGTCGTCAAGCAACACCATCTGCGACGCTTCCTTCGCCGCATCAGTACCCTTGTGACCCATTGCAATGCCGACATCGGCCTGCTTCAGAGATGGCGCGTCGTTGACCCCGTCGCCGGTCATCGCCACGACTGCGCCTGTTGACTGCAGCGCCCTGACGATTCGCAGCTTGTGCGCAGCATTCGTACGCGCGAAAACGCTCGTGTCGGCGACGATGGCTGGCAATTCAGCGTCCGAAATCTCGTCGAGTGCGCGTCCCGTGACTACGTGCGGGTTCTCGCCCAGTCCCAGCTGACGTGCAATCGCGGCGGCAGTACCGGCATGATCGCCGGTGATCATCTTGACCTCGATGCCAGCCGAACGGCATTCGGCAATCGCGGCCACTGCCTCCTGGCGGGGCGGATCGATGAAGCCGATCAGGCCCATGAACACAAGCCCTTCCTTCAGGTCATTGAAATCGAGGCGATCGGAATCGGGCGCTGCAGTCTTGACGGCAAAACCGAGCACGCGCTCGCCATCGGACGCCGCTGCTGCGATCCGGTCGGTCCAGTATCCCGCGTCGAGCGGACCCTCACCTGTTCGGTCGGCCTGCGCGGTGCACATGTGCAAAAGCTCGTCGGGCGCACCCTTGACGAAGATCCGCTGGCCACCGTCTGGCGAGCGGTTCGATGTCGCCATGAACCGATGTCTGGCATCGAACGGAATGACGTCGAGTCGATGCCATTCGCCGCGCAGTCGGTCCGGTTCGAGACCGGCCTTCAAGGCAAGCGCCAACAAAGCACCTTCCATCGGATCGCCGACGACGGTCCACGCCGCGCCGGCATTGTTCAGGTGGGCGTCGTTGCATAGAAGTCCGCCGAGGATCAGCAATTGACTGCCAGCGATGGGGTCGTCCGCGTCTTGGCGGGGAAGGGCCTGCAACTGCCCTTCCGGCACGTAGCCGGAACCAGTAACGCTCACCGCGCCCGTGCTCACCTCGAGTCGCCGCGCGGTCATCTCGTTGCGAGTCAGGGTGCCCGTCTTGTCGGAGCAGATCACCGACGTAGCGCCGAGCGTTTCAACCGCTGGCAATTGTCGAATCGCTGCATTTTGTCCGGCCATCCGCTGCACGCCGATGGCAAGTGTGATGGTAATGACGGCAGGCAGGCCCTCCGGAACCGCGCCGACAGCGAGGGCCACTACAGCAATCAGCGCGTCCGGCCACGCATAGCCGCGCACACCCACGGCGAAAGCGAACAAAGCGGCTGATGCCGCAATGCAGATCCAGGTAAACCGCGTCCCGAAGCGATTGATCTGGCGCAGCAGCGGAGTGGTCAATGTCCGGACATCACGCAGCAGCGCGCTGATGCGACCGATTTCGGTGTGCATGCCGGTTGCAACAGCGACACCGGTCGCCTGTCCGGCGGCGACGAAGGTGCCCGAATAGGCCATCGAATGGCGGTCGCCGAGCGCAGCGTCCACCGCGGCCAGCGTCTCCCGCTTCTCGGCTGCCACCGACTCTCCGGTCAGAATCGCTTCTTCGATCAACAGCGAGCGCGCGCGGAGTAGCCGCAGATCGGCAGGAACCCGATCGCCGGGCTCGAGCAGTACAACATCGCCCGGCACGATCTCGGCAACCGATGCGCTCTTGCCTCGTCCATCGCGCAGGAGTCGGGCATGGGGTGCCACCAGCCCGCGAATTGCGTTCAGTGCCTTCTCAGCTTTGCCCTCCTGGACAAATCCGACGATTGCGTTGACCAAGACAACGGCAAGGATGACGGCGGCATCGACGTAATTCCCGAGCAGCAGGGTTGCGAGCACTGCAGCGAGCAGGAAGTAGATAAGGGCGTTGTGAAACTGGGCAAGAAAGCGAAAGATCGGGTGGCGGCTGGCGGCCTCGGGAAGCTCGTTCGGTCCATGAACCGCAAGGCGCCGAGCGGCCTCGTCTGCCGACAGGCCTGCGGCACTGCTATTGAGCAACCGCAAGACCTCATCGGCGTTCGCCGCATGAAAAGTTGGCTTGGAAGAATGTTGCAAGGTGTGAGATAAGTCTGGCTGTCGGCAACCGCGGTCTCATCGGTCCTGCGCGCAGGGTGGCGATGAACCGTACCGACGATAAAGACAGCTATCGTGCCGTCGTTGATCTAGATCACATGCAAGGTTAATTCAAAATAGTACGTGTGCCCCCCAAGTCGGCCGCACTTGATTTGCGTCAACGCCCCAATTCATTTATTGCCTAGTCTCTGCTCGTCTGATGACTGAATTTCACTTCAAGCGGCTTGTTGCTGCTACCGATTTTTCCGAGGATGCAGGCAATGCGGCGCTTCGGGCTGCGATGCTGGCGTCCGAGCAGCGTGCCGAGTTCGAGTTGTTGCATGTCCTGAACAGGTCGTCGCTCGACACGCTGCGGCAATGGATCCGCACGCCGGTCGATGTGGCGGAACGGCTGGTGGAGGATGTGCGGCAGACTCTGACCGATCACGCCGCGCGTATCTCAGCAGCAACCGGCATCAAGGCTGGCGTGCAGGTGAAGACCGGCAATGTGCTGAGCGAGATCCTGTCATATTGCGAGGGCGCGAACATCCTTGCACTCGGGGCTCGTGGAAACAATTCGCTGCGCGATGCGCTTCTCGGCTCTACGGCCGAGCGCCTGTTGGGAAAATGCCGTCAACCGATCCTGATCGTCAAGCGTCCGCCCGTAGAAGCGTACGCGCGCGTTCTCGTTCCCTTGGATTTCACTCCCGGCTCGGAGCAAGTGCTCCGGATGGCAACCTGGATCGCGCCGAACGCGATGCTCACGGCCGTCCATGCCTATGAGCTGCCCTTCGAAGGACGTTTGCGCATCGCGGGAGTGTCCGATGCGGAGATTGAGGGCCACCGCCGGCGGATATCAGATCAGGCGGTGGCGGAGATTCGCGCGCTGTGTCGCAAGGTCGGGCGCCGCGCCGAAGGGTTAGGCCACGTTGTCGCGCGTGGCAGCCCGGCGCTGGTGATCCTCGACCAGCAACAGAGCAAGACTGCGGACCTGATCGTGATCGGCAAGCATGCATCGTCGCGTCTGGAAGGCTTCCTGCTGGGCAGCGTTACCCGGCGTCTGGTGGCGGAATCGGCGTGCGATGTTCTGGTGATGCAGCACGCCTGAAACCTGGACTCCTGGGCTACGCCGATCAACGCCGCGAACGCGACGATTTTCGCCGCGTTACCAACACAGGAAGCGTTGTGAGCGCGAGCACTTTCTGTGTCTCACTGCCCAGCAGAAGCTTGGTGAGTCCCCTGCGGCCGTGCGACGCCATCACAATCAAGTCGGCTTTTGACTTGGTAGCGGCAGCGATGATCGCCTGCGCCGGCGAATTGCTGGATGCATGCTCCAGCGTTGTCTCGACGTCCTGCTTCTCGGCCACCGCCTTCGCACGCTTCAGAAGCTTGTCCGCGGTGGCGGAGGCTTCCTCCCAGTACTGCTTCTTTGGCGGCCATCCGAGGCCCGCACCTTCCGAGAAATACAGCGGCTCGTACGATGGACTGGCGTGAAAAACGGTCAGCGTCGCACCGAGACGTTTCGCGAGCGCCACTGCTTCGCTTACCGCGTGATTCGACTCGGCGGTTCCATCTGTAGCAACAAGAATGCGTCGGAACATTGCGTCCTCACTTTTCTGGCGGAATGCCACGCAGAATGCTATTTGAGAACTGATATCCCCTGTTGACCAAGATCAAAGTCGAGCTGTTCGCGGCAACCCGCTGCGCGCTTGACCGCCGACACCGCGCGCTTCGACCCTTTTGACGACGTTTGATCTGCGTCAAAGCACGGATCGCACAGATACCTACTCTGCGTGCCACGACCTGGGGAGAAACGATGGCACTCAGCAGCACAGCGTTGCCCGCCCACGGCGGCTCCGGACCTAAGTCCCGGCAATGGTCGGTAGCGATCATGAGCACGCTCGCATTCACGGTGTGCTTTGCGGTGTGGATGATGTTCGGCGTCATCGGTATTCCAATCAAGCAAACGCTTGGCCTCAATAACACCGAGTTCGGAATTCTGACCGCCATTCCCGTGCTGACCGGCTCGCTAATCCGTGTGCCGCTCGGAATGTGGACCGACAAGTACGGCGGCCGCATCGTGTTCTTTCTTCTGATGATCGCAACCGTCGTGCCGATCTGGCTGATTTCGTACGCAACCGAGTACTGGCATTACCTGGTGCTTGGCTTGTTCGTCGGGCTGGCAGGAGGCTCGTTCTCGGTCGGCACACCGTATGTCGCGCGCTGGTTCGACAAAAGCCAGCAGGGCTTTGCGATGGGCGTGTTTGGGGCCGGCAACTCGGGCGCCGCCGTCAACAAATTCGTCGCCCCGGCGCTGCTGGTCGCGTTCGGCTGGGCGATCGTGCCGCAGGTGTATGCGGTTGCGATGCTGCTTACCGCAATTGCCTTCTGGTTCTTTACCTACAGCGATCCGAAACATCTGGTCGATTCGAAAATCACCTGGCGTGAACAGCT
The DNA here is from genome assembly GCA_041747615.1 of Burkholderiaceae bacterium. GTDB lineage: Bacteria > Pseudomonadota > Gammaproteobacteria > Burkholderiales > Burkholderiaceae_F > JACCZX01. Next base: position 6,883 of record JBGTEW010000195.1, read on the forward strand.
CTCCGCGCTGAAGGACCCGAAGGTCTGGAAGTACTGTCAGTACTACTCGATCGTGTTTGGCGGCTACGTCGCACTGTCGTTGTGGATGGTGCAGTACTACATCGGAGAGTTCGGGCTCGACATTCGCATCGCCGCC
>JBGTEW010000196.1:0-8369 GCA_041747615.1 Burkholderiaceae bacterium
CCCTCGAGCGCATTGGCGCGACGCCCTCGCTGGTGCCGCTGCCCCGGCGGGACAAGCCGGCCGTCAAGCTGCCGCTGCCCGCGCAGGTGGCAGGCTATAAAAATCCGCTGCGAACGCCGACCGAAACGCGATCGCTGTTCAACGAAATTCTCGACTGGATGCTGGCGCCGCTGCTACTCCTGTGGCCGATCAGCGTGACGCTGACGTATGTCGGTGCCGAGTCCATTGCCACCGTCCCGTTCGATCGCAATCTGGGCGAAGCCGTGCAGATGCTCGCCTACAACGTCAAGGACTCGGGTGAAGAAGTCTCGTTGCAGCTCCCTGCCCCAGCGGGCGAGCTGCTGCACGACGACGGCACCGATTCGATCAACTACATGGTGCTGGGCGCGCGCCGAGAACTGGTCGCTGGCGACCGCGACCTGCCGATTCCGCCGGAAGACGAGACACCGGTACCGCACGAGATCCGGTTTCGGTTCGATCGGTTGCGCAGTAGTGAAGTGCGGATTGCCCACACCTGGGTTGAGCTGCGGCGCGACGGTCCGCCGGCTTACGCCCTTGTCCAAGTCGCTGAAACGCTCGACAAGCGGATACAGCTTGCCAACGAGATCGTTGCCGGTGTGATGGCACCGCAGTTCATCCTGCTTCCGGTGGCGGTGTTGCTGGTCTGGTTCGGTCTGTCGCGGGGCCTCGCACCGCTCACCGTGCTGCAGGCGCATATCCGTGCCCGCAAACCCGATGACCTGTCGCCGATCGATCCGTGCGCCGCGCCCGACGAAATTTCGCCGGTGGTCGCATCGTTCAACGAGCTGCTCGAACGACTGACAATGAATATCCAGGTCCAGCAGCGCTTTCTGGCCGACGCCGCACATCAGATGAAAACACCGCTGGCGGGATTGCGAACACAGGCGGAGCTGGCGCTGCGGGAGGCCAATCCGCAGGAGCTGAAACGCAGCCTGCGGCAGATCGCCACGGCGACCGAACGCGCCACGCATCTGATCAATCAGCTGCTGTCGCTGGCGCGGGCCGAGCATCTGGCGACGGACCCCGGCGGCATGCGGGTCGTCGACCTCGGCATCCTCGCGCGCGAACTGATGCAGACCTCGGTGCCGGATGCGATTGCGCGGGGACTCGACCTCGGCTTCGAAGATAGCGAACGACCGGTGCGCATCTTTGCGTCGTCAGTATTGGTGCGCGAGCTGCTGCGCAACCTGGTCGACAACGCCATTCGCTACACGCCGCCCGGCGGATCCGTGACGGTTCGAATTCGCCTGGATGGCGCCGCTGCGTATCTGGAAGTTGAGGACACCGGCCCCGGAATTCCCGAAAGCGAGCGGTCGCATGTGTTCGATCGCTTCTATCGAATACTCGGCACCAACGTTGACGGCAGCGGCCTTGGTCTGGCGATCGTGCGAGAAATCGCCGAGCAGCACGGCGCTCTGCTACGCGTCAGCTTCAATCCGAGCTCCATCGATGCCGCCCGCCCCGGCACGTTGATCAGTGTGGAGTTCGAGGCCATCGTTGCCGACCAGCCGACCGTCGTACTGGACGCCTCGGACGACGCAGTGGTTTGACCCGGCATAAATCGCTCCGGCATAATCTTCCGTTCTCCAAATGGGTCGTTAGCTCAGCTGGTAGAGCAGCGGACTTTTAATCCGTTGGTCGCGTGTTCGAATCACGCACGACCTACCAATCTTGCAAATTAGACACTGCCGGGCGGGTCTCGACAAATCGCTGCCAATCGAGTACCCTGCCGGCCGCATTCGCTTCAAGTTCAGTACCCCTCGACTCGTCTTACATCTCGTTAGCCGTATCGCGACGATGCTCTTGGCAGTTCCCCCGGTTACGTTGCTTGATCCGCTTGCATGCGTGGAGCGTCATGTCGGCGCGCGCGTAATTTTTTAGGAACGTAATCAAAATGGCTAGTGGCAAAGAAAAGTGGTTCAACGAGTCCAAGGGTTTTGGCTTCATTACCCCGGACGGCGGCGGCGCCGATCTGTTCGCGCATTACAGCGAGATCGTCGGTAGCGGCTTCAAGACACTGACGGAGAATCAGCAGGTGGAATTCGTGGTCAAGCAGGGCCCCAAGGGCCCGCAAGCTTCGCAAATCCGCCCGACGTAATTCGGACGAACCTTGTAAAACCGCGGCATGCCGCGGTTTTTTTTGCCGCAGTGCCTGCCGCCATTTGGCCAGTCAGGCGGGGCTAGGCGCTTGGACCGCCATAGGCTGCCTGCCTGAACCATTTGGTTGCAATCCACTTCTCACCGCCGGTCACCGGGCTGCCGCCGTGCAGCGTTCGGGCATCGAGTGCGCCGTCGTCATCGCAATACGCGAAGTAGACCGCATGGCCACGGCGCGGTAGCACATCGAGTCCGATCTCCGGAAACACCGTCGAACCACCGACCGCTACATCATTCAGGTACATGATCAGGGTGGCGATACGCTGCCCGCCCTGCGCCAGCACATCGCGATTGCCGGGCAGCGCCGGATCGAAGTAGTCGTAGTGCGGCTTGTATTCGCCACCCGGCTGATAGTGCAGCACCTGTATCGGCTCGCCACGCTCGAGCGGGCAGTCCACCAGTTCGGAAATGCGCCGCTCGATGCGGCTGATCAGCTCGTTCTCGAGCCGCTTGAAGTGGGTGCCCGCGCTCGTGCGATGCGGATGAACATCGTAAGCGCCGGTGCTCGCATTCACGACGCTCGATCGCTGCAGCTTGCTGCGCGATTGTTCGATCAGCAACTCGCACTCATCCTCGGACAGCAGATTGCCGAACAGCACTACACGCGGCGACGCGATCACGAACAGCATCTCGACCGCGTGGTCCGATGTTTCGAGGCTGTTCGGCGTCTCGATCAGTTGCGCGCTGAGCGGGACCGCACGCGGCGCCGCAGATGCCGGCGCTGTCTGTTGCCCGACCGCCGCGTGTTCCTGATTCCCGCGCCAGGCAGCGTCGGTGGCTGCGCTCGCATAACTCCTTTCGTAGTTGGCCGCCAGCAACGCCTGCAGCACCACATCGCGCGTCGAGCCACGCTCGCGCATCGTGCGCAACCACGCCTGCAACGGAGCCGGGAGCTGATCGAACTTCATCGGCAGAAGTCTAACGGCGCGCCGGCAGTATCCTTGCCGCTTCATGTGACATTAGGCAGGAGACTCACATGCTGCAGAAAGTGGGATTGCCGCCCTTGACCGACGGCGCATTGCTGAAGACCGAGGCCTATATCGGAGGCGAATGGAAGGGCGCATCGTCACGCGCGCGCTTTGCCGTTCAGAATCCGGCCGATGGCGTAGAGATTGCCAAGGTGGCCAATTGCAAGGCGCCGGAGACGCAGCGCGCGATCGATGCTGCGCAGCAAGCCCTGCCGGGCTGGCGCGCAAAGACTGCCAAGGAGCGCGCGGCCGCGATGCGGCGCTGGTTCGAATTGATCATCGCGCACCAGGAAGATCTGGCGAAGTTGATGACCGCCGAGCAGGGCAAGCCGATGGCAGAAAGCCGCGGCGAAGTCGTCTACGGCGCATCGTTCATCGAATGGTTTGCCGAAGAGGCCAAGCGCGCCTACGGCGACACCATTCCGACGACGGCCGATGACAAGCGCCTGTTGGTATGGAAGGAGCCGATCGGCGTAGCGGCCGCGATCACGCCGTGGAATTTTCCGAACGCGATGATCACGCGGAAAGTGGCGCCCGCGATCGCTGCCGGCTGCACCGTGGTGGTCAAGCCAGCCGAACAGACACCGTTGTCGGCGCTGGCACTGGCAGAGCTCTCGCAGCGCGCCGGCCTGCCTCCGGGAGTATTCAACGTCGTGCCTGCCGACGAATCAAACTCGATTGCCGTCGGCAAAACACTGTGCGATTCGATCGTCGTGCGCAAGCTGTCGTTCACCGGATCGACCGCAGTCGGCCGCATCCTGATGCAGCAATGCGCGCCGACTCTGAAGAAACTCTCGCTCGAACTCGGCGGGAACGCGCCGTTTATCGTGTTCGACGATGCCGATCTCGACGCCGCGGTCGAAGGCGCGGTGGCGGCAAAGTATCGCAACGCCGGACAGACATGTGTCTGCACCAATCGATTCTACGTGCACGAGAAGATCTACGACGAGTTCGTGCAGAAGCTCGCGGCAAGAGCGTCGCAATTGAAGGTGGGCTCAGGATTCGAATCCGGGGTTCAGCAGGGGCCGCTGATTGATGCCAACGCACTGAAGAAGGTCGAGCAGAATGTGGCGGACGCAAAGAAGCACGGCGCTCGCGTGCTCACCGGCGGCGAGCGCCACGCGCTCGGCGGAACGTTCTTTCAGCCGACCGTGCTGGCCGATGTCACCGACAAGATGCTGCTAACGCGCGAAGAAACGTTCGGACCGGTCGCTCCGGTGTTCAAATTTTCGCGGGACGAAGACGCTGTCGCCGCAGCGAATGCCACCGAGTTCGGTCTGGCCGCGTATTTCTACTCGCGCGATGTGGCGCGCGTGTTTCGCGTGGCCGAAGCGCTCGAATACGGAATGGTCGGCGTCAACACCGGGCTGATGTCGAATGAAGTCGCACCTTTCGGCGGGATCAAACAATCTGGATTCGGGCGCGAAGGGTCGAAGTACGGGATCGAAGAATATCTGGTGACCAAGTACGTATGCGTCGGCGGGCTCTAGCTCTTTTCGCTTAACAGCAGCTCGCGCGAACGGGCAAGGTCGGCGCGCCGGGCCTTGTCGACTTTCGGATGCTCGAGCTGCATCTTTTCCAGCGCCTCGACGATCGCGCCGACCACGACCAGGCGCGTGAACCACTTGTTGTCCGCGGGCACCACGAACCACGGCGCGCGCTTTGTCGCGGTAGTGCGGATCGCCTGCTCGTACGCGGTCATGTAAGCGTCCCAGTGTCCGCGTTCTCGCACGTCGGCTGACGCAAACTTCCAGTGCTTCGACGGCTCGTCGAGCCGTTCGAGAAAACGTTTCTTCTGCTCGTTGCGCGATACATGCAGGAAAAACTTGAGCACCGAAGTCCCGTTGCGATCCAGATAGTCTTCGGTGGCAGCGATGTCGGCGAGTCGCTGATCGAAGATGTCCTTGCCGACGTTTTCGGGCGGTAGCTTTTGCTCTTGCAGAATTTCCTGATGCACTCGCACTACCAGCACTTCTTCGTAGTACGAGCGGTTGAAGATGCCGATGCGCCCGCGCTCAGGAAGATGCCGGTAACAACGCCACATCCAGTCGTGATCGAGTTCTTCCGCCGAGGGCCGCTTGAATGACACCACCTGCACGCCCTGCGGATTGACGCCGGTCATCACGTGCTTGATCGTGCTGTCCTTGCCGGCGGCATCCATTGCCTGAAAAATGAGCAGAAGCGAGCGCCGGTCCTGCGCGTACAGCATTTCCTGCTCGGTGGCCAGCCACTGCACTCCGGTCGACAATCGTCGCGCCGCTTCGGCCTTGTCGGGCGATTTCAGCCCGCACGTATCGGCCGGATCGATCTTCTTCAGACGGAATCTTTGGCCATCGGTCACGCGATACGGGTCGATCCAGCCGGCAATCTGTTTCAGCATCTTCTGGTTCGCGGGCATCGTCACCTCATTGGCAGCGCGGGTAGCATAGCCAATAGCCATAGGGGACACTAAACAAAGAGGCGCCCATGACTTATACGACGGAGAACATCAGGACCGTGGCCCTACTCGGCCACGGCGGTGCAGGAAAGACGACGCTGGCCGAGGCGTTGCTAGCCAGAACCGGCGCAATTCAGGCGGCCGGATCCATCGAGAAGGGAACGACCGTCAGCGACTTCGATCCGCTGGAGAAAAGCTTCCAGCATTCGCTGCGCACGTCGGCGCTGCACCTCGATTTGCCCGAAGTGCGCGTCCATGTGCTCGACACGCCGGGATTTCCGGATTTCATCGGCCAGGCCATCGGCGCGCTTGATGCAGTGGAAACGGCGGCGATCGTCGTCAATGCTGCCACCGGCATCGAGATGATCACGTCGCGCATGATGGACTGGGCCGCGAAGCGCAAGCTGTGCCGATTGATCATCGTCAACCGGATCGACGCCGAAAATGTCGACCTCCCAAAGTTGCTGACCGATCTACGCAGCACCTTCGGTAAAGAAGTGCTGCCGATCAACCTGCCGGCCGCGAACGCCACGAAAGTCGTCGATTGCTTCTTCAATCCGTCGGGCGAGGCGGACTTTTCTTCGGTGGCCGAAGCACACCAGGCGCTGATCGATCAGGTGATCGAGGTCGACGAGGATCTGATGGCACGTTACCTGGAGCAGGGCCAGGAAATCGAAGCGGCCGAATTGCACGCGCCGTTCGAGAAAGCATTGCGCGAGGGGCACTTGATTCCGGTGTGCTTCGTTTCGGCGAAGAACGGCGTAGGAATCGAAGAATTGCTGAAGATCTTCGATCGCCTGCTGCCGAATCCGGCCGAAGGCAACCCGCCGTTGTTCTTCAAGGGCGAACTGGTCGACGGCAAACCACGCAGTGACAAAATGAGCGAATTCCGGTCGGAACCGGATTCGAAGAAACACGTGCTGGCGCATGTGTTCAAAGTCGTCGTCGATCCGTATGTCGGCAAGCTCGGTGTGTTTCGCGTGTATCAGGGAACGATCACGAAGGACACCCAGCTTTATATCGGCAACAGTCGCAAGCCGTTCAAGGTCGGCCATCTGCTGATGCTGCAGGGATCGAAGACGGTGGAGGTGCCGGCGGCCTACCCCGGCGATATCGCGGCGGTCGCCAAGATCGACGACATCGACTTCGACTGCGTGCTGCACGATTCACACGACGAAGACCAGATCCATATGCGGCCGCTCGAGTTTCCGGCGCCGATGAGCGGTGTTGCCATTCAGCCCGCGCGGCGCGGTGACGAACAGCGTATCTCGGAAGTGCTCAACAAGATGATGGCGGAGGATCCGACGCTGATCGTCGAGCACGATGTGACGCTGAACGAAACCGTGCTGCGCGGGCTCGGCGAGCTGCATCTGCGCTCTGCGCTGGAGCGCATGGCGTCGCAGTACAAGATCGAAGTGCAGACACGGCCTCCGAGAGTGCCGTACCGCGAGACGATCGCCGCGCCGGCCGAAGGTCATGCGCGGCACAAGAAACAGACCGGTGGCGCCGGGCAATTCGGCGAGGTGTTTCTGCGCATCGAGCCGCTGGCGCGCGGCGCAGGTTTCGAATTCGTCGATCAGGTCAAGGGCGGCGTGATCCCGTACCAGTTCATTCCCGCCGTGCAGAAAGGAGTCGAATCGGTGCTGGCTTCGGGCCCGGTCGCCGGTTACCCGATGCAGGACATCCGCGTCACGGTGTACGACGGCAAGCACCATCCCGTCGACTCGAAGGAGATCGCGTTCGTCTCGGCGGGGCGCAAAGCGTTTCTCGACGCACTCGGCAAGGCGCGACCGATTGTGCTCGAGCCGATCGTCAATGCACAGATCGAGGCGCCGGAGTCACACATCGGCGACATCACCGGCGATCTGTCGTCGCGTCGCGGTCAGATCACCGGCACGAGCGGCAACGTCGGCGCGATGGTCGTCGAAGGCCAGGTACCGCTGGCCGAGCTCGAAGGATATTCGGCACGGCTGAAGTCGATGACACAGGGGCGCGGTGCCTGGTCGATGTCGCTATCGCACTACGAACAGGCACCCCCTAATCTGCAGCAGCAGCTGGCAGCAGAGCACAAGTCGAAGGGCAAGGTCGAAGAAGACGTTTGACGGCGATCACGCCGATGCAACATGGCGTTCCACCTTTGGTTCGCGAATCGGCAGATTGACCAGCGCCGCCGCCAGTGCAAGCAGCGCATCGATGTACCACATCCAGAGGTAGCTGCCGGTGCGATCGACTGCGATGCCGCCCAGATACGCGCCGAAGAAAGCGCCGATCTGGTGCGATAGAAGCGTCAGCCCGAACAGGGTCGCGAGGTAGCGCATGCCGAACAGCTTGCCCACCACGCCCGCGGTCGGTGGGACCGTGGCGAGCCACGTCAGGCCCAGGCCAATGGCGAAGATGTAGAACGTCATCGCAGTCTTCGGTGCGGCCAGATAGATCAGGATCAACACGGTGCGCGACAGGTACATCCAGAACAGGATGTACTTGCTGCGATAACGGTTGACCCACTGCCCGGCGACCAGACTGCCGACAATGTTCGCGAGCCCGATCAGTGCCAGCGACCAGCCCGCCACCGACGCCGGCAGCCCGCATAACCCTATCTCGCTGGGTAAGTGGATCACCAGAAATGCAATATGAAAGCCGCAGGTGAAAAATCCTGCATGCAGGAGCAGGTAGCTGCGATCCTTGAACGCACTCCCCACGGCATGCCTGAGCCCGCCGTCGGTTGCGGTGGCAGCACGCGTCGCGTTCGCCTCCGGCGATCGGCGCAGCACGCGGGCCAGTGGCAG
>JBGTEW010000197.1:0-6377 GCA_041747615.1 Burkholderiaceae bacterium
CGGGCACCTCGACCACGCGATCCCCCGCCACCGCAATCACACGGTCGCCCTCTTCGCGATCGATGATCGCGCCGCCGGTGAAGGCACCGAATGCCGGCAGCACCATCATCATGTCCCGTAGCCAGAAACACGGCAGCCGAACGTGATCGTCGGCGCGTCCGTATAGCCGAACAGCAGGATGCAGATGGCCCGCGAGGGCATAGGCCGACTCGACAAAGCGGGGATAGTGGCAAAAGGCGAAGTCGCCGACCTTCCATGGATCGTTTTCGCTTTGGATGCGTAGTCTCGCCGGCGGCGCGCCGGCGCTTCGATCGTGGTTTCCCTCGACCAGCACGAGGTCGAGCGCTGCGTATTGTTCGCGCCAGTCGTGGAGCGCATCCAACGTTGTCGCCGCATGAGCTTCTCGCGCATGGAACAGGTCGCCGAGGAAGACAATGGCGGCAGGCTGCAGACGATCAACCAGCCCGCTGAGCCGCACCAGGTTCTCGGCGGTGGTCCCATGCGGCACCGGTACCCCGCGCGTGCGAAAGGTGGCCGCCTTACCGAAGTGAGCGTCGGCCACCACCAGCCAGCGACGCTCGCACCAGAAGGCTGCGCGCTCCGGCAGCAGTGTCCAAGCTGTGCCGCCGATCTCTACCTGCAACGCGCTCGTCCCAACCCGCGCATCAAAGCTCCGTCAGCGTGTAGCCACGCGCGCGCAGCATTTCAATCAGCCCCTGCGAGCCCACCAGATGCAGGGCGCCGACCGCGAACATGTAGGTCTTGCCGTCGGCCATCATCGTCTCGATCCTGCGTACCATCGGCGGGTGGCGGCCGAGCAGGATCGTATCGACCGTAAACCGCGAGCCGGCCGAGGACTGCGCGCGCATCTCGCCGAGCAGGCGTTCGAGCGAAGCTCGATCAGCCGTTTCCCATGCCTGCACGATCCGGTTCAGCTCGCGGCGTGCACCGCGCGTTTCGACCGCTTTCAACGCTTCTTCAAGAAACGACACCTGGGTCGCCCACGGCGCTTTTTCGAACAGCTCAAACTGCTGCTCGATTCCCTCGAACTCGAGAATCGGCTTGCCTTCGGACTTGGCCACCCGCATCAGGTAGGCCTCGACCGACAGCGCGGGCATGTAACCGGCCTGTGCGGCCTCGAACAATGCCAGCACATTGCCCAGCATCCACGGCTTCATTCGCATCATCGGCGCAGCATCGAGCTGATTGCGCGTCAGCACCGCCTGCACCCTCTGCAGCAGCTCGGGGGTCAATCGCTTTTCAAGTCCCGGCGCTCCTTCGGGATACAGCGCGTACTTCTGAGTGGCGGCAATCGCGCGGGGGGCATCCGAGACATCGGCCTCGAGCACGATGGCGTCAACGCGCTGCACGGGCGCAAGCCGCGAAGGCGGTAGCGGATAAAACTCGGGGCGTCCAACGTGAATCGTGCCGAGCAGGTAGGCGACCTGCTTCCCCTTGCGCACTTCCCACATGAAACCGCGCCGATCATTGCCCTGCGCAGAGCAGTCTCCCGCGGCCAAAAGTGGAACCAGCGCACAGCACAACGCGACGATCAGCCGGCTGATGAATGATGAATGAGACATGACGCAAACATTGTACGGTTGACGTTGCCCACAACCAGCGGTCTGATTAGACTGCGCCGAACTTTACCGGGAGAGGGCCATGCGCAATTGGTTGGTTGGAGCAGTGCTGGCAGGTGCAGCGCTGTCAGCGACGGCACAGCAAACGCTGGAGCCCAAGGGATACATCGGCGCCGGCTACGGCATCTCTAAGTACGGGGATTTTTGCGTCGCGGTTCCACCCGGTTTCGACTGCGATGAAGACGGGCAGGCATGGCGCGTTCAGGCCGGCTATATGTTCCTGCCATGGATCGGCCTCGAAGGCTCGTTCATTCATTTCGGCGAAGCACATCAGCCCGGATTTCTGGTGAATCCCCCGCCGAATACCACGCCCCTGCCGAGTGCTTCCGATGGTCGCACGTACGCCTTCGCCTTGTCGGCGATCCTGCGCGCACCGCTGGGGCCGGTAGGGCTTCACGCCAAACTGGGCTACGGTGCCGTGACCGCAAAATTTGTCGGCAACGCCGCGGTGCAGGACAACGCAACCGGTGCAGTTACGTTTTTCAACTCCCGTGCGCGCAAGACGCGGGGCGAGTTCATCTACGGGTTGGGTGGCACCGTCGACTTTACTCGGCAGTGGCATGCCCGGTTCGATTGGGACCGCACCGAAGGGCAGGACAACCTCAATCCGAAATACGACGTCGATGCCTACACGCTCGGCGTCGGTTATCGCTTCTAACCTCACCCGCTTTCGCATGACGGCCCTGCCAGCGCAGGGCCGTTTTGTTTTCGAGTCCGGCACTTCATCCGTAAAATCCGTCGATGAACGTCGGCGCCACTCACTATCGATCCATCTGGCCGATCGGCGACAGTGCGGTTGGAATCGTCGATCAGACCCGATTGCCGCTCGCGTTCGTCACACGCACGGTGACGACGGCCGACGACATGATCGGCGCGATACGAACGATGGCGGTGCGCGGAGCGCCACTGATCGGCGTGGCCGGTGCTTACGGACTGGCGCTGGCAATGCGCGCCGATGCGAGCGACGCTCATCTGGCTTCGACTCATCAGCGCCTGAACGAGGCACGGCCGACGGCGGTCAATCTGCGCTGGGCACTGGACCGTCAGCATGTGCTGCTGACGCCGCTGCCGGTCGCGCAGCGGCGACATGCCGCATGGTTGGAAGCAGCGCGCATCGCCGATGAAGACGTGGCACTGAATCGGTCGATCGGCGCCCATGCAGCTGACCTGCTGCGCGCGGTGCATGTCGCCAGAAATCGTCGGGTGCAGGTGCTGACCCACTGCAACACCGGCTGGCTGGCAACGGTTGATTTCGGCACTGCGCTGTCGGGCGTTTACCAGGCTCATGATGCCGGCGTGCCGCTGCATGTATGGGTCGGTGAAACGCGGCCGCGCAATCAGGGCTTGCTGACCGCGTGGGAACTGGCAGCCCACGGCGTGCCACATACCCTGGTCGTCGACAGCGCCAGCGGGCATTTGATGCAGTCGGGCGAAGTGGATCTGGTGCTGGTGGGCGCCGACCGCGTCAGCGCACGCGGCGATGTCGCCAACAAGATCGGCACCTACCCGAAAGCGCTGGCGGCACGCGATAACGAACTGCCGTTTTATGCGGCGGTTCCGTCGCCGACAATCGACTGGTCGCTGCACGACGGTTCCCACATACCGATCGAGGAGCGCGCCGGCGACGAAGTGCGACAGTTGACGGGTATCGGCATGAACGGCGCCGCAAGCAGCATTCGTATCGTCGACGACGCGACCGCGGTGGCCAATCCTGCATTCGACGTGACTCCGGCGCGACTGGTGACCGGCCTCATTACCGAGCGCGGAATCGTGGCTCCGGCAGACCTGGCGACGCTGTTTCCCGAACATCGGCGCGCTGCGTGACATCGATGTCAGAACAGTCATCCTTCGAGGACAGCGCTGGACTGCGGCAGGCGATCATCGACACCGCACTGGCGATGAACTCTGCCGGCATCAATGTCAACACATCGGGCAACGTGTCGGCACGCTGTACGCGCGGCACGCGGACGGGCTTCGTCATCACACCTTCGGCCGTTCCGTATACCAAGCTCGCCACCGGCGATCTGGTCTTCGTCGACCACACGCAGATGGCGACGGGGACGCAACCGCCATCCTCGGAATGGCGCTTTCATCACGCGATCTATGCCGCGCGGCCCGACGTCGGCGCGATCGTCCACACGCACTCGCCGCACGCGACCGCGCTCGCATGCCAGCGTCTGGAGATCCCGTCGTTTCATTACATGGTAGCCACCGCGGGTGGCAGCAACATTCGCTGCGCGCCTTATGCCACTTTCGGCACGCAGGAGCTGGCCGACCACGCTCTGACGGCGCTGGAAGGCCGGCGGGCCTGCCTGCTGGCGCACCATGGTGTGATTGCGTGCGGCACCGATCTCGAGCGCGCGTTTGCACTTGCCGTCGAAGTTGAGAACCTGGCGCGCATGTTTATCTCGGTGAGTGCGCTCGGCGCGCCTAAATTGCTGCCGCCGGACGAAATGGCGCGCGTGGTCGAACGGTTCCAGACCTATGGTTGACCGGCGGATCGCCCGGTCAGCCATGCGGTCGCTGCTGCACCGCATGTTCTTGGTATGGTCAGTCGGCACCGCCTCTACAGAATGCTGCAGTGCCCCTACGCGAGGACTTCGTGTCCCCACAGAGTTCTTCCTATCCTTCGTCGGGCGAAAGCGTTGGCCGCTTTCGCGGTTCGGTGCGCGCCACGCTATGGCCCACCCGTTCGTTGATTGGCAGCGAACGCTGGTTTGATGAGCTGTATCTGTGGACCGAAGGCGGCGGTGCGTCGACCACCGAGCGTGCCGGTATCCAACTGCATGCGCTGCGCGATGCGTTCGACTGGCTGGCCTACGACCTGATCGATCGCGTCGGAGTGACAGTGTCGTTCGGCACGATCGAACGTTCGCTCGATCCGCTGACCGAGCTGTTCGAGAAGAACATCCTGTTCGCTCATCGCATGTTCGTCATGCTGCGCGGAGCGCCACAACGGTTGCGGTCGCGTTATCGCTTGCGCGCGTTTGCCGACATGCTGCGCGGCTGGCAATTTCCGGTCGGTTACCGGATTTCGGCGCCGCGCGTCAGCATGGAGCTTTCAGGCATCGATCTGGTGCAACCGATCTTCGCGAAAGTACTGGCAACGACGTCGGCGCGCGCCGATGTCTGGAACGACCTCGCATTGGAAATCCGCGCGTTATCGCTCGATACCAAGAGCACGATCGTCGGTGCGATCGAAACGCGTCAGCAGCAACAATCCGCCAGCCGCGTCGGCTTCGAACTCGGTCAGGGCCGTGCGATCCGCATGCCGTATCCGCCGCCCGTATTGCCAAGACGCAGTTAGGGGCCTCGCCGCAATCGTCGATTTAGAAGAGAATCGGCTTTCATTGTGCGCGGCGCGATTCAGGCTTTGATGGCAAACAGTTATGTCAGGCCCGAGCAACTCGGCAGCCACCAGGTCGAGCTCGACCCTACGGTCGATTCGCTAAGCCGCTTCGGCTCACGCGTGCGCGCGCTGGTATGGCCGACGCGAACGCTGGTCGGATCGCAGCGCTGGTTCGATGAGCTGTACGTCTGGACCGCGGACTTCGAGCCCGACCGATCGCTGCGCTCGCAGATACAGCTCGCAGCGATGGAGCATGCTTTCTCGATGCTCGAGCACGAGCGGGTGGAGCGCGTCGCAGTCACGATTTCGTTCGGCTCGATCGAGCGATCGCTGGAAGCGTTCGCCAAGGTGCTTGAGACCCATCGGCTTACCGCGCATCGCCTGTCGGTGTTGCTGCGCGGAGCGATGGAACGCCTGCGCTGGCCCTATCGGGTGCGCGAGTTCGCCGATCTGTTGCGCTCGTACCAGATCCCGGTTGGATACCGGTTCGCGGAGCCGCGGCCGAGCATGGAAATGGCCGCGATCGATTTCGTGACTCCGGATTTTGCCAAGATGCTGGCGCCGATCAGCTCGCGCGAAGAAACCTGGCAGGAGATGTCGCGCGAGGTCAACTCGCTCGGGCTGACGCGCGAGACGTTCGTGCTGGCCGGAATCGAGCGTGAAGAGCAGCTCAATCTGGCGCGTAACACGGGGTTCGTACTTGGGCAGGGTCGCGCGCTAAAAAAGCCGTATTTCCCACCGCGGGTGCTGAGGCCTCGTTAGGCAGTGCGTTAGCAGCGCAGCCTGGCAATGTCGCCGTTGCTGTCTGAGCGATGTCAGCGTTTCGCCTCTGATGACGTACGAACTTCTCCTACATTCACCGCTCGTCGGGGCACGCATCTGCAATGTGTACCTTTAGCAATGAAGTGACCTAGACCTGACACGCATTTCGCCAGTTTTGAGTAGCGCCTTTTGGCTACATTGCGCCGGTTCAGACGACACTTAAGGGAATCGGCAATGAGCAAATTCAATCGTATTTTCGCCGCCGGCGTGTTACTCGCGGGTTTACCGATGGTTGCGATGGCGCAGGTCAACGTGAATGTGCAGGTGCAGGTCGTAGGCAACTGCAGTGTCAGCGCGCCGTCGAACGCGAACTTCGGTTCGCAGGGACCGCTGGTGTCGACTAACTACACAGCGAGCGGCTCGGTCACGCTGACCTGCAACCGTGGCGCCACGCCGTTCGTGGCGGTCGACAACGGCGGAAATTTCAGTGGCACCCGCCGGATGTCCGACGGTGGCGGCCCGGCTGTCTTCGTAGGCTATGCGATCAAGAAGTCAACGATCGACGGCAGCAACAACTTCTCGGTGTGCCCGGCCTTCGGCGGCGGCTCAGCCTGGGGCAGCGCTGC
>JBGTEW010000198.1:0-3027 GCA_041747615.1 Burkholderiaceae bacterium
CGCGCCCAGCACCTGCCACACCTCCGCGGAACGCTGCTCCAGCGCCAGTGTGCGAAAACCCATCTGCAACGCGTTGAGCATCGCAAACAGCGTGGTTGGGCCGGCGATGACGGTGCGGCACTCGCGATTCAGATGGTCCGCGAGCCCTGGTCGGCGCAGCACTTCGGCGAACAGTCCCTCGGTCGGCAGAAACATGATCGCGAAGTCGGTGGTGTGCGGCGGCTCGACGTACTTATCCCGGATCGTTTTAGCCTGCAGCTTGATACCGCGCTCCAGCGCCCTGCCGGCGACATCGAGCGCACCCGCATCGCCAACTTCTACCGCTGCCAGCAGGCGTTCGTAGTCTTCGACCGGAAACTTGGCATCGATCGGCAGCCAGCACGGTGAGTTGCTGTCGCGACCGGGCATCCGGATCGCGAACTCGACGCGCTCGGCCGAGTGCGGCCGCGTCGTCACGTTGCTTGCATACTGGTCGGGCAGCAGGACCTGCTCCAGCAATGCGGCGAGCTGAACTTCGCCATAGACTCCGCGCGACTTGACGTTGGTCAGAACGCGCTTCAGGTCCCCAACCCCGGCGGCCAGCGCCTGCATCTCGCCCAGCCCTTTGTGCACCTGCTCGAGCCGGTCCGACACCATGCGAAACGACTCGCCCAGCCGCGCTTCGAGCGTCGATTGCAGCTTCTCTTCGACCGTTGTGCGCATCTGATCGAGCTTGTGTTCGTTGCCCTGCTGCAAACTCGTTAGCTGCGACTGCAGTGTGCCGCGAACGTCACCCAGATCGAGCTGCACCCGGCGCGTCAGGTCTGCCAGCTGCTGGCCATGCAATCCTGTCAGGCCGGTCATCTGCTGTACCAGGCTTGACTGCAGCTCGTTCAGACGTGCGCCCGTTTCGAGCCGCATCTGCCCCGAGGACGTGTCTACCGCGGCGCGCAGCTCACGCTCGAGCCGTTCGTTGTCGCGCAGCAGTGCATCGAGACGGGATGTGATGCCAGCGTCGCGCCGGCCGCGCAGCGCAAAGAACAGCGCAAGCAATGACAAAACCGCGATGCCCGCCGCTATCGCGGCAATCCACTCAGTCATGCCGCGATGATACGGGCGGCATCACGCAGGCCGAACTCGGCGGCTTCCTTGGCGCGCGAGGCGTAGGTAGCCGGCCGAAGGCTCCGACCGAACGCTCGACCACCTCGTCGCAGAACGCGGCGTCGGCCAGGTCGCCGTGAAAGGCGAATACCCGAGGAGTTCTAAGCCTCGCGCAATGTCGCAAGAGGTGGCGTTTCGAGCACGCCGCGCAGCCCGAACCATCCGCCGATCAGCGCCGCCGTCGAGCCGCCGCCGATTCCGCCGACGAACACCCACGGCGATACGGTGTAATCGAACTCGAAGGCATACCTGGCCAGCACCCAGCCGATCACACTGGCGCCAACCGCAGCGAGCAGGCCGGCCAGTGCCCCGATGCAGAACATCTCGGCGACCTGCGCCCGCGACAGCTGCTTGCGCGAGGCGCCGAGCGCGCGCAGCAGACCGGCTTCCCGCACTCGCTCGTCACGGCTGGATGCGAGCGCCGCGTACAACACCAACACACCGGCCGCCAACGTAAACACGAACAGAAACTCGACGGCTGCAATGACCTGATCGATCACCGTCTGTATCTGACGGAATACCGCCGTCATGTCGATCACCGTCAAATTCGGGAACTGCTGCAGCAGATCGCCGGTAAAACCCGTCTGCGCGGCGGGCAGGTGAAACGCCGTGATGAAGCTGGCGGGCATGTCCTTCAGCAGCGAAGGCGGCATGATGACGAAGAAATTCGCGCGCATCGAATCCCAATTGACCTTGCGCAGGCTGGTTGCACGCGCCGTCACCTGTTGCCCGGCAATATCGAAGGTCAGTGCATCGCCCAGCGCAATGCCGAGTACATCGGCGATGCCCTCCTCGATCGAGAGCTCGTTGCTGCCGTCAACAAACCAGCGCCCAGCGGTGATGCGGTTATGAGTCGGCGCGTCCGCCGTGTACGACAGGTTGAACTCCCGATCGACGAGTCCGCGTGCCCGATCAGAAGTGTATGACTCCGGACCCACTGCACGTCCGTTAATCTGGATCAAGCGCCCGCGAATCATCGGATACAGCGGCGCATCGACGGCAGCGGCGTTCAGTCGCTGCTCAACCGAAGCCACCTGGTCGGGCTGTATGTTGATCACGAAGCGATTCGGTGCATCCGGGGGCGCCGCGTTGCGCCAGGCATCGACGAGATCGGTGCGCGTCACCGTCAACAGAAGCAATGCCATCAGACCCACCGCAAGCGATACCAGTTGAATCACGGCGGCCGCCGGTCGTCGCTGCACGGCGGCAATCGCGAAGCGCCACGAAATGCCCAGGCGCCCGGTCAGTCCGCGCAAAGGTGCGAGCAACTTCAGCACCAGCCATGCGACCAGTGCAAAGACGACCAGGCCCACGGCAAATCCGCCGGCGGTCAGACTGCCGATCTTCAAATCGTTCGATGACCACAGCAGCAGAGCGAAGAACCCTGCGAAACCGATCAGATAGCCAAGCGCCACGCGCCCTGTCGGCAGTCCGACGTCCTTGCGCAAAACTCGTACCGGAGGCACGTGGCGCAGCTGCGCCAAGGGCGGCAGCGCGAAGCCGAGCAACAGTACGAGTCCGCACGCTAAACCTTGTCCGGCGGGCAGCAACGAAGGCTGCGGGAGCGTCGTGCTGATCAGCGATCCGAGTGCATTGAGCAGCATGTAGTGAGCCGCATAGCCGGCTGCCATGCCGGCTGCACAGGCTGCCAGTCCGATCACCACGAACTCGAGCGCGGACAGCCAGAAGATGTCGGCTTGCGCAAGACCGAGGCAGCGCATCATTGCGCACGAGTCGAGATGCCGCAGCGAGAAGCGGCGGGCGGCGGCAGCGACAGCGACCGCTGCGATCATCGCAGACAGCAGTGCCACGAGCGCCAGGAATCGCTCCGCTCGATCGAGCGTGCGCTGCATTTCGGGGCGGCCGCCTTCGAGCGTCTCGACGCGC
>JBGTEW010000199.1:0-5130 GCA_041747615.1 Burkholderiaceae bacterium
AGCGCGAGACCGCCGCAGGCGCCGGGGGTCAGCCACGCGAATGCACGCTCCGGACCGAACTGCACGGCGCTGGCCAGCGTCTTTGCCAGCATCGCAGCCACCAGCAACGCCAGCAGCAGCAGGACGCGCGGCGCATGCCGCTGCATCGTCGAGGCGAACGCAAGCCCGACCGCCAAAACGGCCGACGCCACTACGAAAGCTTCCGCAATTACAAACTCGGCGACCCCGAATATGCCGACTTCGGGCGCCGGCAGCGAACCGCCAAATGCCGCCAGAAACGCGCCGAGCTCGGCGTGAATATCGCCATTGCCGAACAGCATCGATTCCGGATAGATCTGTGCCGCCGGCCACAGCGCTACGATCAGCAGCAGCACCGATGCCCTGCGTTCGAACCAGCGCATACGCCAGTCGGCCAGCCTGCCGCGATCGATCAGGTGCGGCGCGAGCGGCGCCGCGATTAACGTCCCCAGCAACGCGCCTGCCGAATTCGCCAGCAGATCGAGGTTCGACGGAATGCGCGTCGGTAAAAAACTCTGCCCTGCTTCGATAAGAAGGGCCAGCATCAGTCCGGCGAACGCCGAGATCAGCACCGCCGTTAATCCGCGCACCTGCGGATGCAGTGCAAGCACGAGCAGCACGCCGAACGGCAGGTAAGCGAGCACGTTGACGACGAGGTCGAAAGCTGTCACGTACGCCGGCACCGGCGCCGACAAATAGGAGAACGGATTGATTCCAAGATTGCGCCACCCGCTCCACGGCGCCCATCCCGAATACAGCAGGAGCATGGCGTACACGGCACACGCGGTGCGTGCGAACGGAGAGCGCCGCGAATGCCATGGCTTGCCGGAAAAGGTCGAAGCGCTCATCAGCCGCTGATGGCATCACTCATTGCTCATTCTGGGCCGGTTGCCGGCGAACTGACAAGCGCGCCTGAGCCGATGTTAAATTCGATCGGGCTTTCAGATCTGGAGATGTGCGCTTTGGATGCAACCTCAACCGCGAATCACGCAGGGGTGGCGCCGCTTGCAGTCGATCAGATCGAGCACGCGTTGAAGGCCGCGTGGCCAGGAGGCTGTCTTGTCGAGGCGGTCTCTGTTACCGGATCGACCAATGACGACCTGGTGGTTCGGGCCCGTATGCGGCAGCCAGCGCGTTGCGTCTTGCGCGCGGCTGATTTCCAGACGGCCGGTCGCGGACGTCGTCAACGCGTCTGGTGTGCCGCGCCCGGTGATGCGCTGCTGTTTTCCGTTGCCGTTCCGGTTGCCGCAGTGCCCGCAGCCGTACCAGCGGTGACTCTTGCGTGTGGCGTCGCGCTGGCCGAGTGTCTGGAAGCGCACGGCGCGGTCGTGCAGCTGAAATGGCCCAACGACGTTCGTGCCGATGGCGGCAAGCTGGCAGGCATCCTGAGCGAGCTCGTGGCGGACCGCGAGTCAAGGTACACGCTCGTCGTTGGCGTCGGCATCAATCTCCGTCTGGATGACGTAGCGCGCCGCGCGATCGAACAGCCGGCGGTTGCACTCGATAAATTGCTCGATGCATCTGTCGAGCGTCGGCGGGAGCCGTTGATCGGTCGATTCGGTGGCGTGATCATGGCGACGGTGGCGCAGTTCGTGCGCGAAGGTTTCGATCCCTTCTGCGCCCGTTACAACCGGCTGCTCGATCGTCGCGGCGAAATCGTCGATGTGACCGATGGCGGCCGAGGCCTCATCAGCGGCCGGTTGATCGAGGTCGATCGGCGGGGGCGATTGTGCATCGAGTCCGGCGATGTGATTCACCGCATCAGCGCGGGCGATGTGTTGGTTCGGCGATGACGCTGCTAGTCGATGTCGGCAACTCGGCGATCAAATGGGCGGAGACGCCGAGCGATGCGCACGGTGGCCCCCTGCAAGATCCGCAATGGGTGCTGCACCGAGGAGTCAAGGACATCGCTTCGCAACTGAGCGCGCGTTGGGACAAGGTGTCGCAGGGCACCCCAATCGTTGCATGCAATGTTGCGGGTAGCGATGTCGCGGCCGCTGTGGAACAAGCCGCACGCACACTCGATCTCGGTGCAGTTCGCTGGTTGCACGCCCAGACGCGGTTCAGCGGACCAATTTCGCTCGTCAACGGGTATCGCGAACCGCGGCAACTTGGCGCGGACCGCTGGCACTGCATGCTCGGCGCGTGTTCAGCATGGCCGGCGCTGGCGCTGGTCGTCGTCAACGCCGGCACTGCGACAACGGTCGATTGCATCGAATCGAACAGCTCCGATTCCCACGAAGCGCACTTCATCGGCGGCTTCATCGCACCCGGTGTGCGCCTGATGCTCGAAGCCCTCGCGCGTGAGACGGCCGGCCTGCCTGCGGCCGCGGGCGCCGCAACCAGCTTTCCTGATAACACCGATGCCGCGATCGTCACCGGAGTTCTCGACGCGCAGGCGGGACTGGTGCACCAGGTCTGGCAGCGCTTCGGCGCGCGGTTAGGTGCCGCTCCGCGCGTCGTTCTGACCGGCGGAAATGCGGCGGCGGTTCACGCGCGGTTGTCGATCGGGACTGCCGGGATCGAAGATAATCTCGTCTTGCGTGGTCTCGCAATGCGGGCCCGGTTCGATTGATCGGATGGCTGGTGAAACTCGCATTCCTGATTCTCATTTTGATTAACGTGGCACTGTTCGCATGGCAGCAGGGTGCGTTCGGACGCTTTGCCGAAAGCGGCCGCGAACCCGAGCGCGTCGCTCGCCAGATCCAGGCGGAACGGTTTCGGGTGTTGAGCGAGAAGGAAGTACAAAAGCTGCGCGAGCGCGCTAATCAGGCGAAAAGCGGCGGTGGTGACCCGGCGATCGGGCAGTAAGCGACGCTTGGCCCAGTGTCTGCTGAGGCGACGATCGGCGCCTCGCGGCCAGAACCGGCCACTAGGAAACGGGTTCACAATTCTGCCCAGACCGGTAAGCCTCTGTTTTCGTGATCGGAGCATCCGCGCGAGAGACTCATACCCAACGACTCGACGATGAGACCGACTGAGGCGCACCGCCACTTCTACGCCCAGTTCGTAGTCAAGAGCGCGGGATCTTCTGATGAACGCCTGATCGCCGCGTTCTCCTCAGTTCCTCGCGAGAACTACGTCGGGAAGGGACCTTGGCCGGTGTTTGTCGGCCCCGGCTGCTACCTCCAGACAATTTCCGATGATCCCTACCTGCTGTACCAGGACATCCTGATCGGCCTAGCCCCAGAGCGAGGCATCAACAACGGCGAGCCTTCACTCCACGCTGAATGTCTTGCAGCGGCAGCGCCAGCTCCCGGAGAGACCGTCGTTCATATCGGCGCCGGCACGGGCTACTACACAGCAGTCTTGGCCCACCTTGTCACGCCCAGCGGCCGCGTCGTGGCATACGAAATCGAAGGCGACCTGGCAGACAAAGCAAGAACAAACCTCAGTGACTCGCCGGCAGTCGTCGTAGTGACGGGTTCAGCGACCAACTCGCCGCTCCCGTCCTGCGACGTGATCTATGTCAATGCGGGCGCTCCGCATCCACACCCTTTGTGGAGTGACAAATGCCGTCTATCAAGGGAAGCTGTCTTGCGGCGCGGTGCACTACAGCTCTTATGCTGAGACTGCACTGACCGCGTTTTGTCATTGCCGCAACTGCCAGAAGGCTGGCGGAGGTGGCTACTCGGTCAACGTGGCTGTGCCAGCGAGCTCGCTCCAAGTGCAGGGAATTACAAAGTCGTACGAAGGACTCGGAACGTCCGGGTTGCCGGCGATCCGCCGCTTCTGCCCGCAATGCGGCTCGGCGTTGTTTACTGATGCAGTCGCATTCGCCGCTACTACCTTCGTTAAGGCCGGTTCGCTTGATGATTCTTCATGGATCCAACCGACGCTCCAATTTGGTGCGACTCTGCGCAGCCGTGGGACAAGCTGCCCGAGGGTGCTACCTGCATCGGAAAGAACCCGGCAGGTAGTCGTGTTGACGACAGAAGCTAGGCGCGGGATTGCGCCGACGAGTTGCGGCCAGGACCTGCCATCGAGCGCTGACCTCCGATGGCATGGAAGCGGACGCTGCGCGAGAGGTTCACAAGGATCATTTGCAATTTGGCCAACGCTGGCGAGGGCCTTGACATCGCCCTTTATGTACATACAATGTCCATGTACACAGTGACGGAGCAGCGCACATGGCAGCGGCAGTTCAACGGATCGTGGTGCAGACAACTGCACAAGACAAGAAGGCAATTGTTTCGAAGGCGAAGAAACTGGACATTCCAGTGTCGGAACTGATGCGACGTGGAGCGTTCGCATACGAGTCGAGCGAGTCGGATGCCGAACTGGGCGCCTTGGCTGATGCCGCTAAGGCGGCTGCCGATCGGGCCGGAGCCGCTATCGAAGATGCTCTTGCCTTCATTGAGGCGAGCAACAAGCGCATTTCTACAATGAAAGCCAAGGCGGCGAAAAGTGCAGTCCGAGAGGCGGCCTGATGGGAGTCACTGAAAAGATTTGGGGCGCCCTGGCTTCAATGATCAAGCTTGAGGACAAGGTAAACCGTCAGGCCGAAGCCATGAAGTCGCAACAGGAGCGCATTGAGGACCTAACGGCGCGCGTAATTCGACTCGAGGCGCACTTGGAGTTGCTGACCGGAGCTGCGCTTGTCAAGAGGCTCAAAGGAAACTGAACTTTAACTTCCGGCCATGAGCGGCCTCTTAACGGGTCGGTGATTTCACCTTGAAAGCGGACGTGCGCGTGCACATCAATCCCGACCACTTCTTACAGACCCACGCGGGGCGCGTGACAACGCCAGAAAGAAACGACGAAGCTTGGAAGAAATGCTTCGCGGCCCTGGATGCGGCCTTACAGGGAGCGGATCTGGCGACGAAGGTTTACGTGCTGATAGGTCCGCAAGGATCCGGCAAGAGCACCTGGGCAAGGCGCAAAGTCATCGAAGAACCACATTCGATCCTCTTTGATGCGATCCTCGTGAAGAGATCTGAACGTAGTCTTATCCTCGCGAAGGCCAGAGAACGACAACTTTCTGTTGTCGCTGTCTGGTTTAAAACGCCGCTCGCGGTATGTCTTGCGCGCAACTCTGCTCGCCCGGTCGATGAGATCGCGGCCGAGCAAGGAATCAGAAACGTTTACGCAGCAGTTCAGCCGCCGTCGCAT
>JBGTEW010000200.1:0-3155 GCA_041747615.1 Burkholderiaceae bacterium
CACGTTCAGCGTGGTGACGCGACGCGCGTAGAATGCATCGGGAGAAAGTGCTCGTGAGCCTGACGTACCGGGAAGTTGCGGAGATCCTCAAGGTCATTGACGCGTCCAACTGTGACGAGGTCGTGCTTGAGATCGCAGGAACGCGGCTTGTGGTGCGGCGGTCGATATCGGGCGCATCCGGTCATGAACAGAATGCCATGCCATCGGCGGTGACGATGCCGCCAGCGCTCGCGCCGGCCCCACACGCCACGTCGACAACAGCGCCGGCCGCTCCCATCAAGAGTCGGGCGGCTGCCGCCGATGCGACATCCCCAGGTGCGCACGAGGTGCGCGCGCCGATGGTCGGTACGTTCTATCGACGGCCGTCACCGCAGGAGGCCACTTTCGTCGACGTCGGGCAAAGCGTCACTAAGGGGCAGGCGCTCTGCCTCATCGAGGTCATGAAGCTCTTCACCACCATCGAAGCAAAGGTCGCCGGAACGATCGAAGCGATTCTCCCCGAAGATGGCGCTTTCGTCGAGTTCGATCAGCTCTTGTTTTTGATCAGGCCTTCTTGAATACTGGCTGGGCCGAAGCTCAGCTTCGCGGTTCGGCGCCCTGCTTGATCTCGAGCGCCAGTCCATCCTTCGACACTGAAAGATATTTGACGCGCGGCCGGCGGGATGCCTCCTTGATGAGATGCGCGAGCGGCGTCTCGATAGACATGAAGGCGTCGAAATCCGGATTGCTCTTCAAGGCTTTGTCGACAAGACCCGCATCGAAGAAATGGCGCAGCAGAATCTCGTCGTCGCCTGCGGTGGGATAGCGCTTGCGCAAAGTCGGCACGATCGGTTCAAGCGTCGGTGGCGTGAGCGCAATACGACTGGGCCCGCGCTCGACGATGCGGTCGAGGCAGTTGGGCTCGACGGGAGCGAGCAGCTTTCCATAGTATCCGAGCGCGTATTTTTTTACTTCCGCCGGCACGATGGCATAGCGCTCGCCGCGCACCACGTTGAGCGTCGCCTGGACGCCGATGAACTGCGCGAATGGCGTCACCTGAATCGGCCAACCGAGATCGGCTCTCACGCGCGCGCTTTCTTCAAGCACCTCCGGCAGCTTGTCGCCGAAGCCCGCGGCTTCGAGTTGCGACT
This sequence comes from Burkholderiaceae bacterium, assembly GCA_041747615.1. Lineage (GTDB taxonomy): Bacteria > Pseudomonadota > Gammaproteobacteria > Burkholderiales > Burkholderiaceae_F > JACCZX01. Next base: position 1,131 of record JBGTEW010000200.1, read on the forward strand.
TGAGATTGGAATGAACGCCACCGGGGATCTGATGACCGAGGAAGGTGACGTCGAAGTCGCGCGGCGCGCCCTTGGGTTTGCCGGTCAGTTCGGCGACACGTTCGATATGAGCACTCATCTCGGCGACAAGGACTTCATTGACCGAGCACGAATAGCCGGACGCGCGCAAATTGCGCATCGTTGTCACGATAGACGGCGGCGCATTGGCGTCGGCAAGCGGTGGGATCGCGGTATAGAGGTTATCGACGCCATGCCTGATGGCTTCGAGATAGGTGCGCTGACAAAGCCCGATGAGTCCGTGACTGTGCAGACCGAGCGATAGATCGCCGATCACCGCTTTGACTGCGGGAATCAGCTTTGCGGCACGCTCCGGCGTCAGAATGCCACCCGTATCCTCGATCATGAGTGCATCGATCTTCATGCGGTCGATGAACTCGCGCGCCTTGCCCACGTAAAGGTCGTCCGTGTGCACAGGGCTGTCCGAAAAGGTCAGCCAACCGGTGACATAGGCACCCATTTCATGTGCCCGCCGCGTTGCTGCGGCAAGATTATCGAGATCGTGAAGGCCATCGCAGACGATCAGTCGTTTCACGCCATTCGCGATCAGACGCTCCGCCCAGAGCGCTGACAGATCATCCGGCACCAGATCGAACCCGAGCACGCATTTCGACCGGATCAGCGCCTGGAGCGGCGTCCGCGTGATCCGCTGGCGCAAGAGCCTCAACCGCTCCCATGGATTCTCGACAAGATAACGAATCGCTGCATCGAATTGCACAGCGCCCATGACTTCGGCGACATCGAAACCGGCTGCATCCAGCTTCTCGGCGATCGGCAGCATCATGGCCGTCGACATGCGCGTCGCCCACAGGCACTGCTGCGCGTCGCGGAAAGTCGTATCGACTATTCGGATTGGTGTCACGGTTATGAGCCCTTGCGATTGCGACGAAATAATGAGACGCTGAGTGTCGCTGTTCGAGACGATCGCAGATGCGCGGATTGACGGCAAGCAGTGGCGCAATACCCGAGCCATCCACATTGAAACGAGCTCAGGGTGCGCCAGAAACGCGAAGTGTCGGAGCTCTGCAAAAGGAGCGACGCCAGCGGACAAGGGAAGGAACGCAACCCATGAATCAACGCAATCTCATCAATAGATTCCGCCGGCTTGCCGTGGAGGCCGGGAATGGTGACCTCGTCCCGCAGATCAACGAGCGGACGCTCGAGACGAGCAGTAGCCTTGCACTCAAGGCCGCCGGCGTATCACGGCGCGATTTCGGTCGTATCGCAAAGACTTTTGGCCTGTCGTCGACCTACATTGCCCTTGGTGGCATGACCGGCATGGCCACGTCCGAAGCACTGGCCCAGGCTGTAAAAAGCGCTTACGACCGCCGCCTCAAGACGCCGGCCAAGCATACGCTGCGTATGGGTACCATCTATAATGACAACCACATCCTCATTCAGCGCGCCGGCGCCTACGACTTCGTGCGTGACCTCGAGGATAGGACCGACGGTGCGATCCGCATCAACTTCCTGAACGCGGGTGCCGTCTGTGCCGAAGAGCGATGCATCCAACAGGCCATGCAAGGCGTGCTCGACATCGGCACGTCGTCGACGCAGAACGCGTCCGCGGTGGCGCCGTGGCTCAATGCGCTCGACTTCCCGTTCATGTTCCAGTCGAATGGACAGATCTATCACTTCTTCTACAATCCGCAGTCCGAGCCACTCTTCCGCAAGGTCTATCGCGAGAAGCATGGGATGGAATTCCTATTCACGCTCGGTGAGATGCGGCATCTCTTCATGGGCGCGAAGTGGAGGGACAAGCCGGCGGTCACCAGCGTCAAGCAGCTCGCCGGCACCAAGAACCGCGTGACCAACACTCAGCTTGGTCGCATAGCGATGCAGCTGATGGGGCTCAATCCGGTTCCCGTGGCCTGGGTGGAAACCCTCGATGCGATGAAGACCGGTCTCATCGACGGCATGGAGACATGGCCGACGGCGTGCACCGCCTTCAATATCACGCCGGTGGTC
>JBGTEW010000201.1:0-5289 GCA_041747615.1 Burkholderiaceae bacterium
CGGCGCTGGATCTGCGCCGGCAGCTGCCGCAGCACCGCCGAGCGCGGCACGCGCTCCCACTGAATGGTTGCACCGGCCGACGACGCTTTCAGAATATGACGCAGGTCACCCGCCAATCCATCCGAGATATCGATTGCAGCCGTGGCCAATTGACGTAGCCGCTCGCCCAGGTGCACGCGCGGCTCAGGTCGCTCGAGGCGCGACACCACCTGTCCGGACTCGGACGGTGGCAGCACGAGTTCACCGCGCTGCCAGACAAGGGCTAGCGCGGCGTCACCCACCTCACCTGACACCCAGATGTCATCGCCCGGACGAGCTCCTGAGCGCAGCAGCGCGCGCCCGGTGGGCACGGTGCCGAGAGCGGTCACCGTGATCGCGATGCCTGCGGGAGATCGCGTCGTGTCGCCTCCGGCCAGCACGCATGAGTAAGCGCCGGCCAGCGCGTAGAGACCCCGGCAGAAGGATTCGAGCCACCGCTCGTCAGAGCGCGGTAACGCCAGCGCCAGAAGAAAGCAGCGCGGCGTTGCTCCGCAGGCCGCGAGATCGGACAGGTTGACCGCAAGTACCTTGTGACCCAAAGCGGCCGGATCGACGTCGGCAAGAAAGTGCACGCCTTGTATCAGCGTGTCGGTCGAGACCGCCCATTGTTCGCCGGGACGTGCAGCCAGCAGGGCGCAATCGTCACCGACGCCCAGCGCCACGTGGGAGTTCGCGGGGATCGATCGCTTGAAGAAGCGCTCGATCAGTTCGAACTCGCCCATCGATCAGGCTCGACCGGTGATTTCGGTGGGGCGCAGCTGCGCCGCGACCTTGTCGAGCACTCCGTTGACGTACTTGAAGCCGTCGGTGCCGCCGAAGCTCTTGGCCAGCTCGACCGCTTCGTTGATCACCACGCGATAGGGAATCTCGAGACGGTGCTGCAATTCGTAGGCGGCGATCAAAAGAATCGCATGCTCCACCGGGGACAGCGTTGCGAGGCTGCGATCGAGATGCGGCGAGAGGTGCGCGCGCAGATCTGCAGCGTGATCAATGGCGCCGCGGAGCAACTCCCGGTAATGGCCGGTATCGACTCCGCCCAGCTGGTCGTTCTCTACTGCGTGAGCCTCGATCGCCGCGGCATCGTGGCCGCCGACCAGCCATTGATACAGACCCTGCAACGCGAGTTCGCGGGCCCGGCGGCGCGCACTCCGGCTGCTGCCTCTGCTGACGCGATTTGAGGAGCCCGCCTGCTGCAAATCGGTCTTAGTCTTCGCTGGCGGCGGCAGCTGCGCCATCTTCGTCGAGCGCCCATAGCAGATTAGCCATTTCAACGGCCACGCGCGCGTCATCGCGTCCCTTTTCCTGCACTCGCGCGCGTGCCTGCTCTTCGGTATCGGTAGTCAGGATCGCGTTGGCGATCGGCACGCCGTGTTCCAAAGCGACCTGGGACAGCCCGCGCGCCGACTCGTTGGCCACCACCTCGAAGTGATACGTATCGCCGCGAATCACACAGCCCAGCGCGATCAGGGCGTCAAAGTCGTCGGTCGCGGCAAGCTTGGCTAGCGCTAACGGGATCTCCAGCGAGCCCGGGACGGTGATATGCGTAATGTCGCCATCGTCGACGCCGAGCGTAATCAGCTCGTTCATGCACGCTTCCGTCAGCGCGCGGCCCGCCCATTCGTTGAAGCGAGACTGCACCATGCCTATGCGCAGATCGTCGCCATCGAAGTCCGGAGCGATGAAGACCTTCATCAGTCCTCGAGATAGCCGGTGATCTGCAGCCCGAAGCCTGCCATCGACGGCATCTTGCGCGGCCTGGCAAGGAGCTTCATGCGACGCACGTTCAGGTCGCGCAGAATCTGTGCGCCAACGCCATACGTGCGCAGATCTGCCGTCGTCGAGCGCGCGACTTCATCCGGCCCCTGCGCGGCGGCGACACGGGCCAATACCTGCCCCGATGCCTCACCGCAGTTCAGCATCACCAGCACGCCGCCTTTGCTCTGCGCGATGCGCTCGAGCGCCTTCAGCAGCGGCCATGCGTGGGTCGACGCTCCGACGTCGAGCACATCGAGCACCGACAGCGGCTCGTGAACGCGCACCAGCGCTTCGCGCTCCGGCGTCAGCGTGCCATGCACTAGCGCGAGGTGCGCACCACCGCTTGGCTGATCGCGGTACGCAATCAACTCGAACTCCCCAGCCGGCGTCATCACGCGCCGGGCCGAGATGCGCTCGATCAACGATTCGTTGGCCGCGCGGTAACGGATCAGATCGGCGATCGTGCCAATCCGCAGCCCGTGCGCGGCGGCAAACGGCAGCAGGTCGGGCAGGCGAGCCATCGTGCCATCGTCATTCATCACTTCGCACAGCACTGCTGCCGGGTTCAGGCCGGCAAGTCGAGCCAGGTCGCAGCAAGCTTCTGTATGCCCCGCCCGCATCAACACGCCTCCGGGCGCGGCGACCAGCGGAAACACATGTCCGGGCTGCACAACGTCCGACGGCCTGGCATGCGGGCGTGTCGCCACGCGAATCGTGTGTGCGCGATCGGCCGCCGAGATTCCGGTGCTGATGCCATCGGCCGCCTCGATCGCGACCGTGAAGTTGGTGCCGTGCACGGTGCGATTGTTCGCGGTCATCGGCGCGAGCTGCAGTTGCGCAGCGTGCTCGGCCGTGATCGGCATGCAGACGAGTCCGCGGCCGTGTTTCGCCAGGAAATTGATCTTCTCAGGCGTGACGAAATCTGCCGCGAAGATCAGATCGCCCTCATTCTCGCGGTCTTCGTCATCGACCAGCACGACAATGCGCCCGCGGCGGATTTCTTCAATCAGCTCGGTCGTAGTCGCCAGGCGGGCCGGCGGCTTGGATGGATTAGGAACGGCGGACAGCATGCGCGGAGTTTATGCCAGGACCTGCTCACCCTAGCCGGAGTGCCAGCATCCGCTCGACATAGCGCGCGATCAGGTCGACTTCGATATTGACCCGACTGCCCGCGCCCAACGAACGCAAGGTGGACACCCGATAAGTTTGCGGAATGACGTTGACCGAAAACTCGCAGCCGCGCCACGAATCGTCGACGCGATTCACGGTTAGGCTCACGCCGTCGACCGCCACCGACCCCTTGCAGGCGAAGTATTTCGACAGCTCTATCGGAGCCCGTACGACCAGCTCCCATGACTCGTGCACCTGCGTCATCGAGACGACTTCACCGACGCCGTCGACATGGCCGGCGACCAGATGCCCGCCGAGCGTGTCGCCCAGCCGCATCGACGTTTCGATGTTGACTTCGCCGGGCGCATCGAGCCCGGCGGTGCGGGCGAGGCTCTCCTTCGATGTATCGACAGCGAAGATTGAACCGTCGGCGCGCACCGCTGTCATGCACGCGCCCGCGACCGCTACGCTCGCCCCGGCATCGACGTGAAAGCCCGGCACTTCGCGCGCATCGATCGTCAGCCGCACGCCGCCGTCGACTGCCATGCGCTCGACCTCGATGATGCGGCCTACGCCCTGGACTAGCCCGGTAAACATCAGGTCATCCGAGCAACGATTCGAACGTCGTCGCCCACCTGAGTGACTTCACGAAATGCCAGGCGCTGCGCGTGTGCAAGGTCGGACAAGGCGGGCAGATGCAGCATGTCGTGCGCCTCGCCGATCAACATCGGCGCCAGATAGACGAGCAATTCGTCGACCACGCCGGCACGCACGAGCGAGCCGTTCAGTTTGAAGCCGGCCTCGACGTGCACTTCGTTGAGATTGCGCGCCGCCAGCGCCTGCATCAACGCCTTCAGATCCACCTTGCCCTGGTCGGCAGGCAGACGCAGCACTTCGGCACCACGCTGCTTCAGCGCCTTCTCGCGCGCTGTGTGGCTGCCGACGCATGCGACCAGAACCTGCCCTTCGCTCTCGAAGATCCGTGCGCCGGGATCCACCTCGAGGCGGCTGTCGACGACGACCCGCAGCGGCTGGCGGGCAGTCTCCACCAGCCGCACGTTCAACTGCGGGTTATCGGACTTAACCGTCCCGAGGCCGGTCAACACCGCGCATGCGCGCGCGCGCCACGCGTGTCCGTCACGCCGCGCATCCTCCGATGTAATCCATTGCGATAGGCCATTTACGAGCGCCGTCTTGCCATCAAGACTGGCGGCAATCTTCAGTCGCACCCACGGCCGCCCGCGCGTCATGCGAGAAAAGAAACCCGCATTGACCTCGGCTGCTTCCTGCTCGAGCAGTCCGCAGCGAACGTCGACGCCGCCGTTGCGGAGCATTTCAAGCCCCCGCCCCGAGACCAGCGGATTCGGATCCTCGACGGCAGCAATAACGCGCGCAACCTTCGCTTCCGATAACGCCGTGGCACAGGGCGGAGTCTTGCCAAAGTGGCTACACGGTTCGAGCGAGACATAGACCGTCGCGCCGCGCACATCATGGCCATTGCGCCGCGCGTCCAAAATGGCTTCGACCTCTGCGTGATTCGACCCAGGCGGCTGCGTGAATCCTTCGCCGATCACGCGCGCATCGCGCACGATCACGCAGCCCACTCTCGGATTCGGAGTCGCATGAAATGCCGCGCGCTCCGCCAGCTTCAGAGCCTTCAGCATGAACTCGTGGTCAGCGTCAGAATACATCGCCGTGTCAGCGGCGCTTCGAACGCTTGGCCGGCTTCCCGGGACGGATTTCGCGCACCACCTCGGCGAATTCGTCGACATCCTCAAAGCTGCGGTAGACCGACGCGAAGCGGATGTACGCCACCTTGTCGAGCCGCTTCAGCTCGCGCATCACGAGCTCGCCGATCTTCTCGCTCTTCACTTCGCGCTGCGCCGACGACAGCAGCTTGTCCTCGATACGAGCGATCGCCTCATCGACAGACTCGCGCGGCACCGGGCGCTTGCGCATCGACAGCTGCATCGAAGCGCGCAGCTTGGCGCGGTCGTAGTCGGCGCGCCCGCCGCCGCGCTTGATGATCGTCGGCATCGCCAGCTCAACCCGCTCGTAGGTCGTGAATCGCTTATCGCACGACAGACACTTGCGCCGCCGCCGGATCGTCGCGCCCTCGTCCGACGCGCGCGAATCGATCACCTGCGTGTCAGCGTGATTGCAGAACGCGCACTTCACCGTCTATCCATACACCCGAAACCGTTCGGTCAGCTCGGCGACTGCGCGCTTGACGCGATCGAGCGTGGCCGGATCGCGCGGCTGGTCAAGAAGATCGGCAATCAGATGTGCGGTCTTCTCGGCTTCGGCCTCGCGAAATCCGCGGGTGGTGATCGCAGGCGAACCAAGCCGGATGCCGCTGGTCACCATCGGCTTTTGCGGATCCTT
>JBGTEW010000202.1:0-3073 GCA_041747615.1 Burkholderiaceae bacterium
CTTCGCGGCTTTGCGCGCGCTGCGAAAAGATATAAAGGATTAGCGCGGTGCGGTCGAGCACCCACAGGCCAAACGCCTGCTCGAGGTTGCGTTGCTGCGCAGGCGACAGCGCGACGTCGAAAATCACGAGGCCGGCGTCGACGGCGGCCGCTTCGCCCTTCAGCTCTTCGACTTTGCCGCTGCCGACGAAATAAGAAGGGTCGGGCCTATCGCGTCGCACGGCCAGCATCACCGCCGGCTCGATGTCAGCGGAAACGACGAGTTGCTTCAGCTCCTCGATCGCGTCGGGATCGTCGCGCCGTCCGATAGCCACGCTGACCAGCAGCGCTCGCGTAGAACGCTGCGCGCGCCCGGAATCAATCTGGAAGTCGCTCAGGCTTCTGGCTCCGCAGCAAGGTTGACGGGCCGCGCGGGCACGACCGTGGAAATCGCGTGCTTGTAGACCATCTGCGTCACGGTGTTGCGCAACAGAACCACATATTGATCGAACGATTCGACCTGGCCCTGCAGCTTGATGCCATTTACAAGGTAGATCGAAACGGGAATATGTTCTTTGCGCAGCGCGTTAAGAAACGGGTCTTGTAGAAGTTGCCCTTTGGCAGTCATCTTTTCTCCAGCGTTTTGACACGCTTGTTCGTTCTGCAGTTCTTCGATTCAGTGCCTGATTGTCAAACAATGTGGCGACTGACCGGCCCAAATCAATGTAAAGCAAAAGCCGAACCTTGGCCAATTCACGCATTGCTCGTCGCTATTCGACGTACGGGTTTTTGCTAGTTCGAAACTCGACTCTCAGTGGCGTGCCGGTCAGTTCGAACTGCTCGCGAAACTGCGCCTCTAGATAGCGGCGGTATGGCTCCGATACATGACTCAGCGAATTGCCGTGCACGATGATGATCGGTGGATTGTGACCACCCTGGTGCGCGTAGCGCGGCTTCGGGCGCGAATGGCCGGCGCGTGCGGGTTGCTGCCGGTTCACAGCAGCCAGCAATGCACGCGTGAGCTTCGGCGTCGGCAGTCTGACGAAAGCAGCTCGATGAGCCTCGATCACCGACCGCATCAGGGATTTCAGGCCGGTCCGCTTGCGTGCCGAGATCTGATGAAAGCGCGCCCACCGCAAGAAGTGCAGCTTGCGCTCGATCTCGCGCGTAATCGTCTCGCGTTGATACGGATCGAGCCCGTCCCATTTGTTGACCGCGACGACCATCGCGCGGCCGCTCTCCAGCACGAAGCCGGCTATATGGGCATCCTGATCGGCGATCTCGGATGCCGCGTCGAGCAACAGGATGACGACGTTGCTGTCGGCAATCGACTGCAGCGTCTTGACCACCGAAAATTTTTCGATCGTCTCGAACACCTTTCCGCGGCGACGCAGGCCGGCGGTATCGATCAGCGTGAACTGACTACCGTCAAACTCGAACTCGACTTCGATCGAGTCTCTGGTGGTACCGGGCTGATCGAATGCGATTAGCCGCTGCTCGCCAAGCAGCGCATTGATCAGGGTCGACTTGCCCACGTTCGGACGGCCGACTACCGCGACCCGAATCCGTTTCTGATGCTCCTCGTCGTCGATGGGATCGGCGTCCGTTTCGACAAAGTCGGCGAGTGCAACCTCCATCAGCTCGCGCACACCATCGCCATGTGCGGCGGCAACGAGCCAAGGCTCGCCCAGGCCGAGCTCGTAAAACTCGGCGGCGGCCTGCGCCATCAGCCCTTCTGCCTTGTTGATCGCCAACACGACCGGCCGACCGGCAACACGCAGCCTGGCCGCAATGCGCTGATCCTGACCGGTCAGCCCCTCTCGCGCGTCGAGAACGAAAATCACGACGTCGCTCTCGGCAATCGCCTGCTCGGTCTGCGCCGCCATTTCGCGCACGATCCCTTCGGCGCCGTGCTTTCCAGTCGCCGGCTCGAAGCCGCCAGTGTCGATCACGATGGAGTCGCGCGGCCCGATCCTGCCTTCGCCGTAGTGGCGGTCGCGGGTCAGGCCCGGAAAATCCGCGACTAATGCGTCACGCGAGCGCGTCAGGCGATTGAATAACGTCGACTTGCCGACGTTGGGCCGCCCAACGATCGCCACCACGGGTTTCATCAGCGAATCAGTCGCCGGCGCGCAGCGCCGGCTTTCACTCCGCAACTATCAATGCGAGCGTACCGTCGCGCGCCTGCACCAGCGCGCCGCCGCCCAATGCGCGCGGAGTTGCCACGATGTCGCTTCCCAGTGTCACACGGGCCGCGAAGGCGCCGTCCTCCGGCGACAGAAGATGAACGACACCGGCGTAGTCGCCGATCACGATCGCGCGGCGCAGCGCCAGCGCTGCAGACAAATCTCGATGTTGCAGCTTTTCCTGACGCCAAGCGTTCGAGCCCGCTGCGCGATTGAATGCCACGACGTTCGAGCGGGAATCGACCACGTAGATCCGTCGTTCGTCACCCGCCGGACCTCTGGCTGCTGAAACTTCGCTGCTCCAGCGAAGATTGCCGTTCGTCGCATCGAAGCAGGAGACGCGGCCCTGGTACGACGCTGCGCAGACTTCATTGCCGATCAGCAACGGCGCACCGACGACATCGGCCAGGCGCTCGACCTCGGTCGCGCCACGCGGCTCGGACACGGCAACGTCCCAGCGCACTGCCCCGTTGGCGCTGTTCAGTGCCACCAGCCGGCCGCTCGGAAACCCAGCGATGATCAGATCACCGGCGTAGACCATCTCGGTCAGGCCGCGCAACGTCAATGGTGCAACCGTGCGTTGGTAGACCCAGCGGCGTTTGCCGGTCGTCGCGTCGAGCGCAGTGATTCGGTAATCGGTCGAACGCACGACGACGAGGCCCCGCCCGACCAGCGGTGGCGATCGCATTTCTCCGCCGACCTGAGTGCGCCATAGCTCCTTGCCATCGACTCCGAGCGCGATCACTTCACCGCGCACGGTGGCAACGGCTATCGTCAAACCGTCGCTGGCAACGCCGGCACTGATGCGCGCCTTGGTGTCGGCCCGCCACACGGTCTGCCCGGTGTCCGGTGCGAGCCGCACGACAGCGCCATCCGCGGCCGCGGCGTAAACGGCATTTTCAACGACCG
>JBGTEW010000203.1:0-1850 GCA_041747615.1 Burkholderiaceae bacterium
CACCGTCGGCGTCGTGATGGTGCTGTGGTTCGCATTCACCGTCTGGGCCTCGTCGTTCTGGTTCGACGCGCTGGCCGATGTCGTCGGGCTGATCGCTGCCGTCACCCTGATGGGGCTGTGGTTCGCGTTCACGCTGTGGGCATCGGTGTTCTGGTTCGACTCCCTGGCCAATGCGGCCGGCTTCGTCGCGGCAATCGTCTTCATCGGCGGCCTCGTGCTGGTGCCGAGCGTGATGAACATGTTCGTCGTCGTCACGCTGCTGATGGACCGGCGTCCGGCGCGGCGCGCGCTCGCCAAGTACCCGGCGTTGTCGGTACTGATGTACGTGCGCGATCAGGGGCAGTCAATTGCCCAGACCATTGAAAGCATTCGCCGCCAGGAATACCCGGGACCGTTCGAGGTGATCCTGATCGATGACGCTTCGACCGATTTCACCGCGCAGATCGTGCGTGGCATGGGCTACCGCTGGATCAAGGTGCTGCGCCAGAGCAAGGGCCGCGGCAAGGCGGCTGCGCTGAACCGCGCGCTCGAAACGGCGCAGCACGATCTGATCGTCACGCTCGACGCCGATGCGATCCTGTTCGGCGATGCGCTGTGGAGCATGGTCGAGCGCTACGTCGCGTCCGAACCCGACGTGCGCGCGATCTCCGGGTGCGTGCTGGTGCGCAACTCGCGCGAGAATTGGCTGACCCGTGCCCAGGAGTGGGATTACTTCCACGGCCTGGCGTCGATGAAGCGCATGCAGTCGCAGTACCAGGCAACCGTGGTCGCCGAAGCTGCATTCACGATCTACGACCGCGCGGTGCTGCAGGAAGTGGGCGGCTGGCGCTCCGACGTTGCCGAGGAAGTCCTGCTGACATGGGACCTGCTGCAGCGAGGCTGGCGCGTCGGCTTTGCCGAGGACGCCTGCTGTTTCGTCATCGTCCCGTCGGACGTCAAGTCGTTCGTGCAGCAGCGCGTGCGCCAGGCGCGCGCCGCGTTGCGTGCGCTACGCGGGCTGCCATCCGAGCTCGTCAAGCGCAAATCGATGCCGTTCGTTGTCTGGCATCTGCTGTTTCCGTGGACCGACCTCGCATTCACGCTGGGCTTCGTTCCTGGTGTCATCCTGTCGGTGGCGTACAGCAACCACCTGATGATGGGGCCGATCGCACTGATGCTGCTGCCGGCCGTGCTGCTGCTGAATCTCGTAATCTTCTTCGTAATGCGCTCGATGTTCCATGCGCACGGTCTGAAGATCCGGCGCAACGTTGGCGGCCTTTTGATCTACATATTCGGATACAGCGTGCTGCTGCAACCAGCGCGCGTTGTCGGCTACCTGACAGGGCTGAAGCGACCCCGCTCCGCGAAGAGTTAACGTAAGTCGTCAATCGCCCTTTCACGAACCCGCATCCGCGGATACAGTTCGGCTACCGCCGTATCCGCGCAGTGCCAGTGTCGACGAGGGGGTCAAATGGCTAAAGGTCAGCTTCGCAGCAACAAGGAAAAGAAGAAGCCCAAGCAATCGAAGAAGCCCACCGGGCCTTCAGTACCGACAAGTCAAACCAAGGGCAAAACTGCGCCGACCAGGTAGCGCAGAAAAACCCCGGCGCACGCAGCGCCGGAGGCACCGCCGCGGATGCTGTGACGATGAACGCCGACGCCCTGCATCCGTTGCGCCCCCTGCTCAGAAACTGGGTGTGGGAGCACGGGCATATCGGTACGCGCTATCTCGATTGCGTCGACGGTGAACTCAAGTTCGACGACGGCAAGAAAGCGCGCTTCGCCTGCGAGAAGATCTTCTACGTCTCACTCGCCAGGGAAGCCGACGATGCTGCGCATGCCGCCGGCCCGGCGGTCCACGAGGCGCGGCT
>JBGTEW010000204.1:0-3735 GCA_041747615.1 Burkholderiaceae bacterium
CGTCGTCGCCGCTGCGCAAGCTCGCGGATTGACGGCGGCCGCGATGACGTTCGAGCCGCACCCGCGTGAGTTCTTTGCGCCGGAGCGGGCGCAGGCGCGCGTGGCGAACCTCCGCGACAAACTGGCGGCATTGGATCAGTGCGGCATTCAGCACGCGTTCGTCGCTCACTTCAACTCGCGCTTCTCGCGATTGACGCCCGCGGCATTCATTGAGGATGTACTGCTGACAGGCTGCGCAATGCGCTGGCTGCTGGTCGGGGACGACTTCCGATTTGGCGCTCGGCGCGCGGGCGATACGGCCCTGCTCGCCGACTACGCGGCACACGGAAGCTTCGAGCTCGAGGTGATGCCGACAGTCGCGGATGCCGGTCAGAGAATTTCCAGCACCGCGGTGCGCGAGGCGCTGGCGGACGGCGACTTGAGCACCGCGGCGGCGCTATTGGGTCGCCCCTACGCAATCAGCGGCCGGGTGCTGCACGGCCGGAAGCTGGGAAGGTCGCTCGGCTTCCCCACTCTGAACCTGAGGATCGAACATGCGCGCCCCGCGCTTCGCGGCATTTTTGCCGTGCACGTGCACTGCTTGTCCGAACGGCCGGTCCCGGGCGTGGCCAGCATCGGCTTGCGACCGACGGTCGACAACGGCGGTCGCTGGCTGCTCGAAGTGCATTTGTTCGATTTCACCGACGCCGTTTATGGAAAGCTGGTGTCAGTGGAGTTCGTCAGAAAACTGCGCGACGAGCAAAAGTACGACACACTTGGCGCGTTAACGGACGCGATCGGCAACGATGCCGCCCACGCGCGCTCGATCTTGTTGAATGGCGCGGTTGCGTCCTGACGTTACGGATATGCCCGACGAAAAACGAAAACCCGCCGCTGATCCGGCGACACGCAAATATCCGCTGAATCTGCCGGAGACGCCGTTTCCGATGCGCGGCGATCTTGCCCGGCGCGAACCGCAATGGGTTCGCGAATGGGACGAGCAGGACGTCTACGGGCAGATTCGCGCAGATTCGGTTGGCCGCCCAATGTGGATCCTGCACGACGGGCCGCCCTATGCGAACGGCGATATTCACATGGGCACAGCCACCAACAAGGTGTTGAAGGACATCGTCGTCAAGAGCCGGCAGATGGCCGGCTTCGACGCACAGTACGTCCCCGGCTGGGACTGCCACGGCATGCCGATCGAAATCCAGATCGAGAAGCAGTTCGGCCGCGGTCTACCGACACGTGAGGTGCAGGCACGCTCGCGCGCTCTGGCGACAGAGCAGATCGAGCGCCAGAAAAAGGACTTCAAGCGGCTCGGTGTGCTGGGACTGTGGAACCGCCCCTACAAAACGATGGAGTTCAGGAACGAGGCTGACGAGCTGCGAGTACTGGCGAAGATCTTGGCCAAAGGCTTCGTGTTCCGCGGTCTGAAGCCCGTCAACTGGTGCTTCGATTGCGGCTCGGCGCTGGCTGAAGCGGAAGTCGAGTATCAGGACAAAGTCGATCTTGCGGTCGATGTCGCGTTTCCACTGCGCGATGACGAACGTTCGAAGCTGGCGGCAGCGTTCAACGTGGCACTGTTGCCCGACAAGCCCGTTTATGCGGCAATCTGGACCACGACGCCGTGGACAATCCCGGCCAATCAGGCGTTGAACCTGCATCCCGAAGCGAGCTACGACCTGGTCGATACCGAGCGTGGTCTGCTGCTGCTCGCCACCGACCGCAAGGATGCGTGCCTGGCCACGTACCAGCTGGAGGGCGCGACGCTCGCGCAAACGGCCGGCACCAACCTTTCGCTGATCCGCTTTCGCCATCCGTTCTACGACCGCGATTCGCCGGTGTACCTCGGCAACTACGTCGCGCTCGACACCGGCACCGGCATCGTGCACTCGTCGCCCGCCTACGGCATCGACGACTTCATCTCGTGCAAGGCGCACGGCATGACCGACGATCAGATCATCAACCCGGTGCAGGGCGACGGTGTGTTCGCGCCGTCGCTGCCGCTCTTCGGCGGCTTGAAGATATGGGACGCCAATCCGAAGATCGTCGAGGTGATTCGTGAACGCGGCCACCTGCTGCACGTCGAGAAGATCACACACAGCTACATGCACTGCTGGCGCCATCGCACTCCGATCATCTATCGCGCAACCTCGCAGTGGTTCGGCGGCATGGACGTCGTGCTCAAAGAAGGCGGTCCGACATTGCGTGATCTGGCACTGGCCGGCATCGAAGCCACCCAGTTCTATCCGCAGTGGGGGAAGGCGCGCCTGCACGGCATGATCGCCAATCGGCCCGACTGGACGTTGTCGCGTCAACGGCAATGGGGTGTCCCCATGGCGTTCTTCGTGCACAAGGAAACCGGCGAACTGCATCCGCGCACGCCGGAGTTGCTGGAGCAGGTCGCGCAGCGTATCGAGCAAGGCGGCATCGAGGCGTGGCAGGACGTGGATCCACGCGAGCTGCTGGGTGAAGAGGCGGACCACTACGTGAAGAACCGCGACACACTCGACGTTTGGTTCGACTCCGGCGTCACGCATCAAACCGTGCTGCGCGGCTCCCACGCGGCCGAGTCGCACTTCCCGGCCGAGATCTACCTGGAAGGCTCCGATCAGCATCGCGGCTGGTTTCATTCCTCGCTGCTCACCTCATGCATGATCAACGGCGTCGCGCCGTACAAGGCGCTGCTGACGCACGGCATGGTCGTCGACGGCCAGGGCCGCAAGATGAGCAAGTCGCTTGGCAACGTGGTCGCGCCGCAGAAGATCGCGGACACGCTGGGCGCGGAGATTATCCGGCTGTGGGTGGCAAGCACGGACTATTCGGGCGAGCTGAGTCTGTCGGACGAGATTCTGAAGAGAGTCGTCGAAAGCTATCGGCGGTTGCGCAACACATTGCGATTCCTGCTGGCCAACGTCAGCGATTTCGATGTCGGGCGCGACATGCTGCCGGTGGCCGAGTGGTTTGAGATCGATCGCTACGCGCTCGCGATGATGCGCGAGGTTGCAGCCCACTCGCAGGCCCACTACGACCGCTACGAATACCATCCGATCGTGACTCGGCTGCAGACCTTCGCATCGGAAGATCTCGGTGCGTTCTATCTGGATGTCCTGAAGGACCGGCTCTACACGACTCCACCCGATTCGCACGCGCGCCGCTCGGCGCAGTGTGCGTTGTATTCGATCACCGAAGCCTTGCTCAAGCTGATGGCGCCGCTGCTGTCGTTTACCGCGGAAGAGGCGTGGAAAGTGCTGAAGAAAAAAACGGGCGGGACGATTTTCACTGAGACGTTTCCTGCGCTGGCGGCGCAGCCGGACGAAGCTGCGCTGGTCGACAAGTGGGTAAAGATCCGGGCCGTCCGCACCGACGTACAGAAGAAGATCGAGCCGCTGCGCGAAAAGGGCGCGATCGGGTCATCATTGCAGGCGGAAGTCGAAGTTCGCGCGCAGCCGGATACCGTGGCGCTGCTCGATACCCTCGGTGACGATCTGCGGTTCGTGCTGATCGCCTCGAGTGCCCGCGTGACTCGGGTCAGCGATGCCGCCGCGGAGCAGATCGTCGTCACCCCGTCGACGCACACGTAATGCGAACGATGCTGGCACTGGCGGGCCGATGTCGGCTCCGATGTGAACCATCCGACGATCTGCGGCCGGTGCACGAGCAACCTGTTCGGCGCCGGCGAACCTCGAGGATTTGCCTGATGTCATTTGTGAAGCAGCCGACCTGGCCGCAGCGAATGCTGCCGTGGGTGGG
>JBGTEW010000205.1:0-19348 GCA_041747615.1 Burkholderiaceae bacterium
GGTCGCGACTCGGATAATGACTCCCAAGTTTGCGGGAGATTTGGCTGTTAAAGCCTGCCGAGAAAACGCCCGCTCCCCGGCCAATTCGGAGTCTTGAGCCGATCCGATGAAAAGCGGCGGGCGACTCAAGTTGGACCGCACATCAGCCGAAAGTCTGAGTGTGGACCTAGGGAGGGAGCGCTGTCCTGATCCCCGCCGAGCAGCCTCCCGCCCTGGGCACCACACCATTAGCTAATAAGCACGGGTCACGATGGCAGCAGTACGGCTCACTAAACTGCCGTGATTCACTACCGCTGCGACACTCCAATGAAGAAACTACTGGCTGCCCTTAGCTTCGGCGCGTTTGCTTTTGCGCACGGCCCTGTCCTCGCTCAGAACAAAGCCCCTGAGCCGATCAAGGAAGAGGTGAAGAAGGCTGAAGCTGCGAAGGGCGAGGCGAAGAAGAGCGAGCCGAAAAACGATTCCAAGAAGAAGGTCAAGAAGGGCGGCTGTTAAGCGGATTTCCTGGTCACCGATCACCGATCACTGATTACCGTCCTCACTGATGCCCCAGTACGGGGTGCGGTCGATAAGGCGCCGCGAGTGCGGCAAGCTCTTCCCTGCTTAACGAAACATCGATCGCAGCTACCGCGTGCTCGACCTGCCACGCCTTGCTTGCGCCGACGAGCGGCGCACTGATACCGGGTTGATGCAGCAGCCACGCGTAGGCCAGCGTCGCATTGGAAATGCCTTTTTCCTGCGCCAGCTTGCCGAGGGTTGCGGCGACCGCGTAGTCGGCCTCCTGGTAGTAATACTTCTGCGCAATGTCATCGGTTTGAGCCCGCGGTGTGGCACCGCCCGCCTTCTCTTCGCCGGGGCCACGAGCGCGATTGCCCGCCAGAAAGCCACGTGCAAGCGGACTCCATGGCAAGAGGCCGACGCCCTGATCCCGACTTAGCGGAATCATCTCGCGCTCTTCCTCTCGGTAAGCGAGGTTGTAGTGATTCTGCATCGACACAAAGCGCGTCCAGCCATTTTTCTCGGCAGCGTGCTGCATTTTGGCGAACTGCCACGCCCACATGCTCGAGGCGCCGAGGTAACGGGCCTTTCCCGCGCGCACGACGTCGTGCAGCGCCTGCATCGTCTCTTCGACCGGAGTATCGGCGTCGAAGCGATGAATCTGATACAGATCGATCGTGTCGATACCCAGGCGCTGCAAGCTGGCATCAACGGCAGCAAAGATGCGCTTGCGAGACAGCCCGCTTACGTTCGGACGCGGCGGCGGTTTGGGATCTGTTGACTGCCCGCCCTTGAATGCAAGATCGACCGGATGGTAAAGCTTGGTTGCAATCACGATCTCGTCGCGCTTTGCATACTCGCGCAACAATCGGCCGGTGATCTGCTCCGACATCCCGGCTGAATACATGTCCGCAGTGTCGAACAGATTGATTCCCAATTCCACAGCACACTTCACGATCGGACGCGCCGCGCTTTCGTCGAGAATCCAGGGCCGCCACTCGGGCGAGCCGAAGGTCATCATGCCGAGCGCAATGCGCGATACCTTCAAGCCGCTCGCACCAAGATTGACGTAGTTCAAGCGGCGCCCCTCATCCAAGCCCCAGCAAGCGCCCGATGCGCGTCAGATAGTCAGTGCCGGCAAACGCACCCGCCTTCAGATCCTCGCCTAGGTCATCGAGTTGGGTTCGCACGCCGTGCAGGCCGACGTGAACATCGCTGTGCGACGGCTCTGCTGCGCTGAGCGCCGAACGTAGCTGCTCGACTTCGGCACGCAGCGTTTCAACGCTCGCACCGCCTGCGCGCGCCTTGGCGAGGTCGCGCTCCAGTTGCTCGACCAAGTGCGCAACCTCGTCGAGATCGACGACGCGATTCGATGGTGCGGTCATCGCTTCCTCCTGCTGCATTCGATGGTTTTATACCCGTGCCGAACTGAAACCTTACACTCCGGCGCCATGACGTCCCGCACCGGTGCCCGCCTGCTCGTCGATCAACTGCTGATCCAGGGCGTGAACCACGCCTTCTGCGTGCCGGGTGAAAGCTTTTTACCGGTGCTCGACGCGCTGTACGACTCGCGCGACATGCTGAAGCTGATCGTCAACCGGCATGAGTCCGGGGCCACCTTCATGGCAGAAGCTTACGCAAAGTTGACCGGGCAACCGGGCGTTGCATTTGTCACGCGCGGGCCAGGGGCGACCAACGCGGCGATTGGCGTGCACGTCGCGCATCAGGATTCATCACCGGTGATCCTATTCATCGGCCAGGTCGGCAGCGATTTCGTCGAGCGCGAGGCGTTTCAGGAAATCGACTATCGCCGGATGTTCGGCCCGATGACCAAATGGGTCGCGCAGATCGATCGCGCGGATCGCGTGCCGGAGTACGTCGCGCGCGCGTTTCAGGTGGCCACCAGCGGCCGTCCGGGACCGGTTGTGCTGGCGCTGCCCGAAGACATGCTGTCGATGAAGGCCGATGTCGGCGATGCCTTGTGCCATCAACCGGTGCAGGGCGCGCCGAGCGATACGCAGATCGCTGCGTTGCGGCGTCTGCTCGGCCGGGCGCAACGGCCGATCGCGATTCTCGGCGGGTTTGGCTGGACGCCCGCGGCGTGCGACAACGTCAAGCGCTTTGCGGAAGCCAACTACCTGCCGGTCGCGTGCGCGTTCCGTTATCAGGATCTGCTCGACAACCGCCATCCGAATTACATCGGCGATGTCGGCGTCGGCGTGAATCCGAAGCTTGCGCAGCGGATCAAGGACGCCGACCTCGTGCTTGCGATCGGCCCGCGGCTGGGAGAGATGACGACGTCGGGTTACACGCTTCTCGAATCGCCAGTACCGGCGCAAGCACTGGTTCATGTTCACGCCGGAGCCGAGGAGCTCGGGCGCGTTTTTCAGGCGCAGCTGATGATTAACTCGGGCTTGCCGCAGTTCGCATCGCGGTTATCGATGATGGTGCCGATTGAGGAGCCGCCGTGGCGCGAATCCACGACTCATGCGCGTGCTGAATTCGAGGCGTGGCAGCAGCGCCCCGCCGTGTATGCGCATGGCGATCCTGACCTCGACTTGTGGGAAGTCGTGCAGATCATGGCGCGCGCCATTCCGGAAGACTCGATCATCGCCAACGGTTCAGGCAACTTTGCCACCTGGGCACACCGGTTCTGGCGTTACTCGGGGTTGCGAACGCAGCTCGCTCCGACCGCCGGTGCGATGGGCTACGGCGTGCCGGCCGCGATCGCGGCAAAAATCGGCGCGCCGGAGCGCTGCGTCGTCGCACTGACCGGCGACGGCGATTTTCTGATGACCGGGCAAGAGCTTGCAACCGCCGTCCAGTACAACGCCGGCGTGCTGGTGCTGGTCTTCAATAACCGAATGTACGGCACGATTCGCATGCATCAGGAGCGCGAGTTTCCGGGGCGCGAGCACGGCACCGCACTCGTCAATCCGGATTTCGCGAAGCTGGCGCAGGCGCACGGCGCATTCGGCGCAACTGCAACGACAACCGATCAATTCGCGATTGCACTGTCGGAAGCGCTGTCTTTCATCCGCGAAAGGCGCCTGCCGGCGCTGATCGAACTCGTGATGGATCCTGAAATCATCACGCCCAATGCAACGCTGTCGGCGATTCGTGCAACGGCGCGGTTGCGGCTGTGAAACCGGCCGAGGCGATCGCCAACCAGTGCGCTTTAGCTTACTTCTTCAAGCCCTTGCCTAGCAGCTCGGCCGTCAATTCGTTCAACGCGACGCCCTTGGTCGTGGCGCGTTCCTGTAATGCTTTCACCAGATCCTGCGGCAGCTTGACCGCAAACGGGACCAGACCGAGCGCCCGATCGCGGTCGCGTTGCGCGCGTCGATCGGGCGGCGGTGCGACTGCCGGACCGTAGGTGTTGCCTGCCGCGCGCAACTGATTGGTCAGCTTGCTTGCCTGGCGCTTCTCAAGATCGCCGCGTTTCATTCGATTGCGTCTCCCGATACCTTTTCGGGGCGCATCTTAGCCGGGCGGAACACCGTGCGGTCGGAGTAAAAGTCCGGAGCGTCGTTTGGCGCCCACCAGCCCGGAATTCCGAGCACCGGTAGCGGCATCAGATCGTGCGGCGACAGTTGATCGTCGATCGCACTGGCGACGCATCGATCGACTTGATCGACCGTCGCATCGGCCGCAAGCGGAACGTGCAGTGCATGCGCGGTGACTGCCTTGTAGGGATTCACCAGCTTTTCCAGCAATGCATGGCCAAACCCGAGCACGCGAATGTCAGTGTTCCACGCGCTGCGCTCGCGCTGAAACAACGCTTTCCAGTCATGATTGCGCAACCACGCGACCATGTCTGCACGCTCGGTCACCAGCAGAACCGCGCTCTCGTCGATCAGCGTCAGGGCATCTCGCAGCCGACCGCGCACTGCGCCGACGCCGACACGCGCAATGTCCGACGACTGCAGCTGGTTCAAGTGCGCCTTCGCCAGCGGGAACCTGAGCCAGACGAGCGCGTTGAAAAAGTCGTGCAGATTGCCGCGCGTCGGGACACGGCCGGTGCGGGCGATAAATGCCTCGTATGCCTCGTCGCCGGCAGAATCGCTTGGTTTGAAAGTGATACTCAGGCCGCGATGGTTGCATATACGGCGTGCGTTGGCTGCCAGGTTCAACTCGTCGTACCAGTCGGCACTCGACGCCATCGCTCGGCCGGGTTCGCGAAAAGGCGCGAACCACGGTGCCGACCAGTCAACCTCGGCTACTCGCGCAATTTCCACCGCAACTGTTCGCCGCCACGCAGCGGAACGATGGTTCGATCGGCAAAGGGAAATTCGGGCGGCAGGGTCCAGTCGACTCGTTCGATAACGATCTTGCTCCGGTTCCGTGGCAACCCGTAAAAATCGGCGCCGTAGAGCGATGCGAAACCTTCGAGCCGATCCAGAGCGCCGGCCTGCTCGAACGCCTCGGCGTAAAGCTCGAGCGCACTCGCTGCCGTATAGCAGCCGGCGCAGCCGCACGCTGCCTCCTTGTCATCTTTCGCGTGCGGCGCCGAATCGGTGCCGAGAAAGAATCGCGCGCTACCGCTGGTTGCCGCCGCCAGCAGTGCCCGCCGGTGCGACTCGCGCTTCAACACCGGCAGGCAGTAAAGATGCGGCCGTATGCCCGGCCGACTGTCAGCCGTCGAGAAGATCGCGTTGCGGTTGAACAGCAGATGATGCGCCGTGATGGTTGCCGCAATCGGCCCTTGCGCCGCGACGACATAGTCGGCGGCCTCCTGCGTAGTGATGTGCTCGAGCACCAATTTCAGCCCGGGAAAGTCGCTCCGCAACGGAATCAACGTCTCTTCGATGAAGACGCGCTCACGATCGAAAACATCAACACTGGCGCGCGTCACTTCGCCGTGAATCAGCAGCGGCATACCGGCACCCTGCATGGCTTCAAAAACGCGCGCACATCGTTGCACCTCGGTCACGCCCGCATCCGAGTTTGTCGTTGCACCGGCCGGGTAAAGCTTGAATGCGTGCACGATCCCGCTTTCGCGGGCACGCTGAACTTCAGCTGGCTCGGTGTTATCGGTCAGGTAAAGCGTCATCAAAGGCTCGAATTCGAAGCCCGCAGGAACCGACGCTACGATCCGGTCCCGGTACGAGGCGGCCTGAGCGGTCGTCGTGATCGGCGGTTTCAGATTCGGCATCACGATCGCTCGCGCGAACTGACGCGCAGTGTGCGGCAGCACCGATGCCATCGCTGCGCCGTCCCGCAAGTGCACGTGCCAGTCGTCCGGTCGAATGATCGTAAGCCGATCGATATTCATGCAGCGATTATCTCAGCCCGAGCTCGTTGGACCGGCGGATAATCCCGAAATGAACTTCGATGACCTCGCCCGGCTGATCCCGAACGCCGCGTGGCGTCTGCCGGCGGATGATGCCGATCCGCAGGAAACGCGCGAATGGCTCGATGCGCTCGATGCGGTGCTGGAAGCTGCGGGACCCGAGCGCGCAACCTTCGTCTTGAAGCATCTGCTGCAGCACGCACGCACGCGCAGGGTGCCGCTGCCGCAGGTGCTCAACACGCCGTATCTGAACACGATTGCGCTCGCCGATCAGGCGCCGTTTCAGGGCAATCTGGAGATCGAATCGCGATTGAGCGCGCTGGTGCGGTGGAACGCGCTGGCCATGGTGGTACGCGCCAACGCGGTGAGCTCCGAACTCGGCGGACACATCGCGAGCTATTCATCGGCCGCTGACTTGTTCGAGGTGGGCTTCAACCACTTCTTTCGAGGCAACTCGGAGTCATCGCGCGGTGACCTCGTTTACTTTCAGCCGCACTCCGCGCCGGGCGTGTACGCGCGCGCCTTCCTCGAGGGGAGGCTAAGTGCCGAACAGCTCGATCACTATCGCCGCGAAACCGGTGGCAACGGCCTGAGTTCGTATCCGCACCCGTGGCTGATGCCCGGGTTCTGGCAGTTTCCGACCGGCTCGATGGGGCTGGGTCCGCTGCTCGCGATCTATAACGCGCGCTTCCTGCGGTACCTGAACGACCGCGCACTGCTCGACACCCGCGAGCGCAAGGTATGGGCCTTCGTCGGCGACGGCGAGATGGACGAGCCCGAGTCGCTGGCCGGACTTTCAATCGCCGCACGTGAGGGCCTCGACAATCTGATCTTCGTGGTCAACTGCAACCTGCAGCGGCTCGACGGTCCGGTGCGTGGCAACGGTTCGATCATCCAGGAGCTCGAGGGCCTGTTTGCCGGCGCCGGATGGAACGTGATCAAGCTGCTATGGGGCTCGGACTGGGACCCGCTGTTCGCGCGCGATACGCAGCAGCTGCTTCTGCGCGCGTTTCACGAGACGGTTGATGGCGAGTTCCAGACGCTCTCGGCCACCGACGGCCGCTTCAATCGTGAGCACTTCTTCAACAAGTATCCCGAGCTCGCGCATCTGACCTCGCATCTGTCCGACGACGACATCGATCGTCTGCGGCGCGGCGGTCATGATCCGATCAAGATCTACGCCGCGTATCACGCAGCGGCGAATCACCGCGGGCAACCGACAGTCATCCTGGCCAAGACCAAGAAGGGCTACGGCATGGGCACCGCTGGCCAGGGCCGCATGACCGGCCACCAGCAGAAAAAGCTCGACACCGGGGCGCTGCTCGAATTTCGCGATCGGTTCGCGCTGCCGCTCTCCGATGCACAGGCAGAGCACGTCGAGTTCGTGTGCCCGGCGGCCGACAGTCCAGAGATGAAGTATCTGCATGGACGCCGCCACAAGCTCGGTGGATTTCTACCCGCGCGCAATGCGTCGTCTCCCGCGCTCGCGACGCCGGATGCCAAGGAATTCGCGCGCTTTGCCCTGGACGCGAACGGCAAGGAGATGTCGACCACGATGGCTTTCGTGCGGATGCTTTCTGCGCTTTTGAAAGACAAGGAGCTGGGTGCGCGCATCGTGCCCATCATCGCCGACGAGGCGCGTACGTTCGGCATGGCAGACCTGTTTCGCACCGTCGGCATCTACTCGCCGGTGGGCCAGCTGTATGAACCGGAAGACAGCGCGCAGATCAGCTACTACAAAGAAGCCAAGAACGGGCAGATCCTCGAAGAAGGCATCAACGAAGCCGGTGCGATTGCATCGTGGGTCGCAGCGGGCACGAGCTATTCGACCAGCGGCTTTGCGATGTTGCCGTTTTACATCTTCTATTCGATGTTCGGATTTCAACGAGTCGGCGACCTGCTCTGGGCCGCCGCCGACTCACGCACGCGCGGCTTTCTGCTCGGTGCCACCGCCGGGCGGACGACGTTGTCCGGCGAAGGCTTGCAGCATCAGGACGGCACCAGCCATCTGAGCGCCAGCACGATTCCGAACTGTCGCGCATATGACCCGTGCTTCGCCTACGAACTGGCGCTGATCGTCGAGCATGGCATGCGGCGCATGCTGCGCGAGCAGCAGGACATCTTCTACTACGTCACTGTGATGAATGAGAACTACGCGCAACCGTCGATGCCGGAGGGCGCGCGCGAAGGCGTATTGCGTGGCATGCATTGCGTCAGGTCGGTGCCAGACACTAAAGTGCGCCTGCTCGGTGCAGGCACGATTCTGCGCGAAGCGTTAGCGGCGGCCGAAATCCTGCAGCAGGAGCACGGAATCGCTGCCGACGTTTACTCGGTGACGAGCTTTACGGAATTGCGTCGCACAGCAAGTGAGCGTGATAACAGAAAGCAGGCCGAACCCATCTGGATCCAACAACTTCTGCCCGCCAACGGCACACCGGTCATTGCCGCCAGCGACTACGTACGCGCAGTGCCGGACTTGATCCGGCCGTGGATTCGAGATCGTTACATCACGCTTGGCACTGACGGCTTCGGACGATCAGACACGCGCCAAGCGCTGCGGGAATTTTTTGGAGTTGATCGCCGGTCGCTGGCCCTCGCGGCGCTCAACGCTATCGACGAGTAGCTTGCCCGGAATCCGTCTGTTGGTTGGAACACGATTCGGAACGACGAACCCCGGCGCAATGGATGGCGCCTCGTGGTTTGCGCGCCCGATGAACATTCAGCGCTTGCTCTTCGGTCCGATATGCGTGTCGAGAAAATCGATGATCTCTTTGTACAGCTCGACATTGTTCTCAAGCTTGCCAAAACCGTGCCCCTCGCCGGCCTTGACAATGACTTTCTTCGGCGGATTTCCAGCGCGCTCAAGCGCCCGCACCATTGCGTTGGTCTGCTCAAGGGGTGTGCGGATATCGTCCGCGCCGGCATAAACCAACACCGGCTGCTTTATTCGGTCAGCCAGATTGACTGGCGATACGTCGCTCGGGTATCCGGCCGGATCCTTCGCTCCGATCAATTCATTCAAATGCGCGACGACAGCCTTGCTGTATGCGGTATCTCCAGACGGAGAAGTTGCCATCATCTTCCAGTCACTCACCATCAGGCCCGATACTCCGCAGCGAAACGTCTTCGGAAAGCGCGCCAGCGCCATTAGCGCTGCATAACCCCCGTAGCTGCCGCCGGAAATGCAGATGCGATCTGCATCTGCGAAGCCCTGCTCTACGGCCCACTTTGCAGCATCTTCGTGATCGTCGATCATCTGTCGACCCATCGTGCCGTAGCCACTGTAGTAGACCTTCCCTCCAAAGCCGGGGGTAACTCGAAAATTTGGCAGCACCACTGCATAGCCCTGCGCCGCCAAAAGCTGCGCTTCAAGATAGCCGTAACCGCCTCCGAACCGATCCGCTCGCACTGATGGACCACCATGTATATGAACAACAGTCGCCACGCGTTCCCCCGGCTTGTGTCCCTTCGGCAGGAAGTAATAGCCCGGAATTTCCAGTCCATCGCGCGTCTTAAGCCGGAAGCTGCGTTGTTCAACCAGTTGACCCGGTTTGATCCACGGCCGCGCGTCAAACAGTTCCTCCAGTGTCTTTTTCTCTTCATCCAACATAAACCACTTGGTTGGCACAGTGTCTGAATACGACGTGACTACCAAGCGCTTGCCGTCAGGCGTTCGCGTGAAGCCGTTAATCGTCCCGGGCAACGCGCCATCGATCATGCGCTGCAACCTCGAGTAGGCCTCATCAGTCCACACGACCTCAGGCTTGTCGGCGCGCACGGCGTAGCCGACGATGTTGTCGGACTTCCAGTCCCGAATTACCCCGGGCACAAGGCCGCCCGATGCATCGGCGCCGATATCGAAGCGCGGATGCTCGGCGACCACCTCACCCAGTTTCTTCGTTCTGGGGTCGTATCGGTAAATCGCCATCGTGTCGCGGCCCGCGTTGTAAGCCACTTGCAGCGTTTGATTGTCCGGCTCGAATGTCAGCGGGATAAAGGTCGGCCCTTTTGAACGGTCGTAGCGAGTCAGTTCCTGCCAAGATGACTTGTCGTCCGGGCGATACCAGACGATGAATGTCTGCGTGTCTCGAATCCATGAAGTGACGACGCGAGGGACGAAGTTTCGGTCAAGCAGCCACCGCCCTGAATATTCCGGTCGGTCCGGTGTCAGCAACATTGCGCGGCCGGTCTTTACGTTCAGCCGATATAGATCGTTCGAGTCCGCACTGCGCATATTGCCCTGCGCGATGATCTCGTCGCTAGAGTTCGGAAGCGTTCGATGGACTTCATAGCTACGATGCAGTTGGTTGAGCCCGCGCGACTCCTTCACGGTCGGCGAAAGCCTGCGACCTTCTTTGCCGTCTTTTGACACCATGAAGAGACCGCCACCATCGAACTGCCCCGGGCCCGATGGTGTATTGAGCTTCCCAAGCGAGTACAAAATGTAGTCGTTCCCAACCCACGTGACGTCTAAGACATCAAACTCGCTGAAGCTAGTTAGCGCCGTTCCTTTACGGGTTTCGAGGTCCACGACAGCGAGATTCATGCGGCCGTTAACGGGAATGGTCACGGCGAAGTACTTGCCGTCGCGCGACAAAGTAGGGCTTGCGAACGCCGGTGGTCGCAAAAAGTCTTCCACACTGAGCGGCTTTGCAGCGGTTTGCCCAGCCTGCGTGCCTTGCGCGAACGCGGCAACGCTGACAAAGCAGCAAGCCAGCGCCGCTGCAAACTTCTTCAAAGGCGCCATGATTTCTCCCTACAAAATGGCAGCGGCGCGAGCCGCATCGTGCCAAGTCTCGCGTCTCCGCCGAATAGTTCAACGTCGACTTGAGTAGGCGAAATGTACCGGAGCACACGTAAGCTGGTCGGCCTTACTTCACCACGATTACCCGATAGTCATTGACGTTTGTTCTAGTCGGTCCGGTGACGATCAACTGACCGGCAGCGCGAAAGAAACCGTAAGAGTCGTGGCGGTCGAGTGCGGTGACTGCTGACACGCCGTCCGCCGCTTGCCTTTCGACAGATTTCGGCGCAAGCCATGCTCCTGCATTGTCTTCACTACCGTCGATTCCATCGGTATCGCAAGCGAGTGCGTAAACGTCTGGCACATCGTGCAGTTCTACCGCCAGCGACAACAGGAATTCCGTGCACCGCCCGCCACGGCCTTTTGTGCCGTCTGGCAGCGTCACCGTGCACTCCCCTCCGGAAATCAGAGCGACGGGCGGCACGAAAGGCTTGTTGTGTGCGCGGATTTCGCGCACCAGCGCCGCATAGACCTTTGCTACTTCGCGCGCCTCTCCGGTGACGGTGTCGCCGAGCAGAACCGCAGGGATGCCGGCGGAGCTGAATAGGTTGGCTGCCGATTCGAGCGAACGATGCGCCGTTGCGATCACGCGGTTCTCGACTGAGGCAAACAGGACGTCGTCGGGTTTCGGCGTTTCGGCTACTTCACCGCGTGCGCCGCCCTCGAGCCAGCGTGACACGTCAATCGGCGCCTTGATATTCCTGCGTGACAGAACCGCGAGCGCATCCGCGTAAGTGCTCGGATCCGCGGCGAACGGACCCGATGCGATATCGGTCGGCGCGTCGCCGGTCACATCGGAGATGATCAGTGCCAGAACGCGCGCACCGCGGGCCGTCGCAGCCGCCGCAAGCCTGCCCCCTGCAATCTGCGACAGATGCTTCCTTACAACATTCATCTCGCCGATCGGTGCGCCGCTGGCGAGCATCGCGGTGGTGACCGCTTTCAAACCGGCCATTGACACGCTCGGCACTGGCAAGGAGAGCAGGCTGGAGCCGCCGCCCGATACCAGCGCGAGCAACAGATCGCCGGATTGCAGAGTCGAAACGAGGTGAAGGATCTCACGCGATGCGTTTTCGCCGGCATCGTCGGGTACGGGATGACCAGCCTCAACGACTCGAATGCGGTCGGTCGCCATGGCATGCGCATAGCGCGTGATTACCAGCCCCTCAAGCAAAACATCCGGCCACGCGCGCTCGACAGCCAGTGCCATGCTGGCGGCGGCCTTACCCGCGCCCACGACAACAACCCGGCTCAGCGGCGGATCAGGCAAATGCGTAGCGACGATGCGCAGCGGATCGGCGGCGGCGACCGCAGCGTCGAAGCTTGCACGCATCAACTCAACAGCATTCATCGTCAGTGCGGCCCGAGCGTTGATCGGCGTCGTCTATCAGCGTCCGCATCGACCGCGAAAAGCACAGCAGGCGTCATGCCTTCCGGCTTCGCTCACTTCAACACCCTAAACAGATTGTGATGAGCGTCGGTGAACGTCTTCAGATCCGCGCGATCTTCGATGGGAGTCGCGACGTAGCGCAACGCGTCCGATTGCAGCAGCGATTTATCGCGAGTCACCAGTACCTGATCGGTCGGCGATAGCCAGTACTCTGGCCCGGTCTGGAAACTCGGCACGTCCGATACCAGTACTGCCTGCATGCCGAACTCGCTGGCGAGCCGCTTCACGACCGGCATGATGTCGATATATCGGTTCGTCGCCTGAAAAACGATCACGCCGTTGTCGGCGAGGTGCTGCACATAAAGCGCCATCGCTTCGCGTGTGACTAAATGCATCGGGATCGAGTCGCCCGCAAACGCATCGATGCCGAGCACGTCGTATCCTTGCGGCGCCACGCGCTCCAGACTCAGGCGTCCGTCCCCCAGCACGACGGACGTTTTCGCCGGGCTGTCGCGCAGGAAAGTGAACTCGTCGCGCGCGACATCGACTACACGCGGGCTGATCTCGTAGAACACGAATTCGTCGCCCGGGCGACCGTACGAGGCGAGCACTCCGGCACCGAGTCCGATGATGCCTACCTTGCGCGGCGGTGGCCGCATCTCGTTCAGCGCTTCGAACAACTTGCCGTACCCGGAGGACGGACCGAAGTAATCGCTTGGTCGGTTGCGAAATTCGTCGCCGAGCAGCTGACCGCCGTGCACGATGCCGCCGTGCATCATCGAGCGATATGGCACCGGATCGGCCCGGTCGCGCGTGCGCACCACGCCGTAGAAATCGCGCTCCATGACGCGCGTGTCGTGCGCATACTCCTGCGCTCCGTTGACCGCAAAATAAGCAGTCACGCCAAATACCGCGACGCCGAGCAGACGCCATGCACCCGACAGTCGAAGTGAAAGCAGCAGCGCCAGCAACACGAGCGCGATGTTGACTTCGAAATAGCCGCGCAACATCAGCGGTGCGATGATCGCCACTAACACGGCTCCGAGCGCACCGCCGATCGATAGCATCAGATAGAACCGGGTAAGCCAGCGCGGATCGGGCTTCATCGATGCCAGCTCGCCGTGACAGAACATGCACGCAGCAAAAAGGCCGCCGAGAAACACCGGCACTGCGGTTTTCAGTTCCAGCGACGGGATCAGATACGCCATCGCCGGCACCAGAATCGCGAGCGCAGCGATGAAGAGCCAGCGCTGATACCAGCGCGGGTGGTCGAACGTCAGGATGAAGCTCAGCAGATAGATGGACAGCGGCAGGACCCATAGAAACGGGACGCTTGCGATGTTCTGTGTGACATGGTTGGTCACCGCTAGCAGCATGATCGAGGCCATTGCCGCCAGTGCCAGCCAGGTAAGTTGCGTGATCCGGGCCGGAGCGGCGGCAGCAGCAGCGGCAGTCACCGTGCGAGGCGAATTGCCGCGGCCATCTGACGCCTTCAGCGAACTCCACGCGATGGTGGCGCACAAGAACACAAACACACCATAAGCAATCGACCAAGCCCAGCCCAACTCGACCAGGTCGAACCACGGCTCCAGCAGGAATGGGAATCCGAGCAGCGCCAGCAGCGACGCGAAATTCGACAGCGCGAACAGGCGGTAGGGCACGACGGTTCGAAAGCGCTGCCAGAACCAGGATTGCAGCAATGGCGTCGTCGCCGACAGCAGGAAATAGGGCAACCCGATCGTGACAGTCAGCAACAGCAGAATCCGCGCTATGGGTTCTTCGTCACCGCGCGGCTGCCAATGGATAGACGCGAGGATTGGAAGCGTCAGCAGCGACACTGCAAGCAATCCGATATGCATCAGCGTCTGCCGGCGAACGCCCACCCTTGTCGTCAGATCGGCGTAGGCATAGCCGGCGAGCAGGATCGACTGGAAAAAAACGAGCGCGGTGGTCCAGACAGCCGATGAGCCGCCGAACCACGGCAGGATCTGCTTGGCGATGATCGGCTGCACCAGAAAGAGCAGGAACGCCGACAGGAAAATCGTGCCGGCATAGGGCAGGATCGAAGCGCGCGGCGAGGCAATACTCAACGTGGACATCGGAAGGGACGCGGACAGAGCGCGCGATTATCCTTGAACGCGTCACGCCCGCCTACAGCAGCGGGCTGACCAGCCGAGCCAGGTTTTGCTTCAGCTCCTGCAGAAACGGCCGCTGGCGCCACTCATTGATGTCGATCTGCACCGACCCCTGCATGTACCGTTCCTCGATCGCTCCCAACTGAGTCGCAATGTCGTGATCGAAAAACAGTGCGACGACTTCCTCGTTCAGCTCGAAAGATCGCATGTCTAGATTGCACGAGCCTATCCAGGCGACTTGGCCGTCGATCGAGATCGATTTCGTGTGTAGAAAAGCCACGGTGTAGGCATGAATCTGAACGCCTGCGAGCAGCAGCGATTCGTAATAGGAACGCTGCGCATTGCCCACGAAGAACTGGTCGATGTGATCGTCGACGATCAGGTGCACCTCAGCGCCGCGATGCACTGCCGTTTCCAGCGCGTCCTGCAGCGACTGGCTCGGAATGAAGTAGGGAGTCGTCACGACGACCCTGCGTGTGGCCGAGTAGATCAGGTTCACCGCCATGCGCTGCGCGCGCTGCGTCGACGACGAAGGTCCGTTGGGCAACACCTGTGCCGGCGTCTTGCCCTTGGTTGCGGGCAGCGGGAATGCTTCTTCACCGATGAACTCGCCCGTTTCGACATACCAGTCGGAGCCGAACACCGCCTGCAGCTGCAGCGTTGACGGCCCTTCGATGCGCACCATCAGCTCGCTGTAGGTCATCCCCCGCTTGAAGTCCGCGCTGACCATGTTCTGCGAACCGGTGTAGCCGATCCGACCGTCGATGACGACGATCTTCCGGTGGTTGCGCAGATCAAAGCGCGCAGTCTTGCGGCCGACCCTGACGGGCAATGCGACGCGTGTCTCGATGCCGAGCGCCTGCAGCTTAGGCAGCAGCGTTCGAACGAACGGTCGCGAGCCGAACGCATCGACCAGCACACGGCATTCGACACCGCGCGAGACCGCACGGCCGAGCGCAGCAATGACAAGCGCGCTGCGCCGGTCGTCGCCGAATATGTAGAAACACAGGTGCACGTGATGGCGCGCGGCATCGATATCCGCGGCGATGCGATCGATCGTGTGTTCATATTCGGTGAGCAGCTCGACCGCATTGCCGCCCAGGTTGTCGAGCATTCCAAGATCGGTCGCCAGCCGCACGCTTGGCTGATACTGCGGATCAACGGGCGGGGCGGCAGGAAGCGGAAGAGCCTCCATGCGCAGCCGCACCGACTCGATCAAATCGATGTACCGACCGCGTCGCTCGATTCGCCAGCGCGGCAGCCGCGGGCGGCCGATCAGCAGGTAGAGCAGCAGGCCCACCCAAGGGACGAAGAAGATAAACAGCAGCCAACCCTTGGCCGCCTCAGGTGACCTGCGGGTCGGAACAATCGGCAGCATGACCAGGCGAATCGCCCAGTCGCTGACGATCAGCAGCGTGGCCCACAAGCTGGTGGTCTCGAGGTCAGACATTAAGGGTGACAGGCCTAGGCCGCAGCTAGCGGCTCTTCGGCGTCTGCCTTAGCCCGCTCGCGGCTCTGAATCTCCCACATCGACGCGTAGACGCCGCCGCGCGCCAGCAGCTCGCGATGCGTGCCGCGCTCGACGATGCGACCGTGATCCATCACCAGAATCTGGTCAGCGTGCACGACGGTCGACAGCCGGTGCGCGATGACCAGCGTTGTGCGGCTCTCCGCGATGCTTTCGAGTTCCTGCTGAATCACTCGCTCGGTACGCGAGTCGAGCGCAGACGTTGCTTCGTCGAACACGAGGATCGCCGGATCCTTCAGCAGCGTGCGCGCGATCGCGACACGCTGCTTTTCGCCGCCGGAAAGCTTCAGCCCGCGCTCTCCGACCCGGGTCTCGTACCCGTCGGGCAGCGATGCGATGAAATCGTGAATGTGCGCGGCGCGCGCCGCCGCGACGATGTCTTCCCGGGCCGCGCCCGGCTTGCCGTAGGCGATGTTGTATTCGATCGTGTCGTTGAACAGCACCGTGTCCTGCGGGACGATGCCGATCGCCGCGCGCAGGCTTTCCTGCTGCAAGGTGCGCACGTCTTGGCCGTCGATCGACACGCGACCGGCATCGACGTCGTAGAAGCGGAACAGCAGCCGCGCCAGCGTCGACTTGCCGGAGCCGGTGGCACCCACCACTGCCGTGGTCGATCCGCCTGCGATCGTCAGGCTCACGTCATGCAGCACCTGGCGCCGCACGTCGTACGAGAAGTCAACGTTCTCGAATCGCACCTCGGCCGAGCGCACCACCAGCGGCCGGGCATCGGGCGCATCGGCTATCTCGCGATTCTGTTCCAGCAGCATGAACATGCGGTCCATGTCTGCCAGCGCCTGCTTGATCTCGCGATAGATCACGCCGAGAAAGTTCATCGGGATGTACAGCTGGATCATGAACGCGTTGACCAGCACCAGGTCGCCGATGCTCATCCGGCCTTCGGCCACCCCAAGCGCCGCGCGCCACAGGATCAGAGTCAACGCGACCGCAATCAGCGCCTGCTGACCTGCATTCAGCATGTTCAGCGACTGCTGCGACAGCACCGCAGTGCGCTGCGAGTCCGCCAGTGTTTCGTCGTAGCGGCGTGCCTCGTAGTTTTCGTTGCCAAAATACTTAACGGTCTCGAAGTTCAGCAGCGAATCCACCGCGCGCGAGTGCGCCTTGGTCTCGAACTCGTTCCAGCGTCGCCGTAACGCCGTGCGCCAGTTGGTGACCGCGACGGTGAACACGATGTAGATCGCAAGGCTGACCCCGACGATCGCGGCGAACCAGATTTCGTAGTTCCAGATCAGATAGCCGATGACCAGCGCGATCTCGATCAGCGTCGGCAGGATCGAATACAGCGTGAAGCTGATCAGCGACGAAATGCCGCGAATACCCTGGTCGATCTCGCGCGTGACCGCGCCGGTGCGGCGGTCGAGGTGGTATCTGAGCGATAGCGAATGCAGGTGGCGGAACGTCTTCAGCGCCAGCGTGCGCGTCGCCGCCTGCGTCACCCTGACGAAGAAGAACTCGCGCAGCTCGGTGAACAACGAGCTCGATAGCCGGAGCAACCCGTAGCCAATTACCAGCGCCAGCGGCACAATCAGAACTCCGGTCGCCGCTTGCTCGGCGGGCGACAGGCCGTCGACGATTCCTTTCAGAAGAATCGGCACGGCCACCGTCGCCAGCTTGGCCGCCACCAAGCAACCGAGAGCAAACAGCACCCGCCCTTTGTAGGTCCACAGGTATGGCAGCAGGGTCTTCAGCGCATGCCAGTCGTTTCGATCGGCACGATCGGACGGCAACGCCTCTCTTGGCGGGGACCAACGCATCTCAAACGGTTACGCTTCGCATCGTTCGATTATCTCAGTCAAACGATGCCTGAATCGGAACAGCTTCCTGCCGGCCGCATTGCGATGCTGCGCATGATGCCGATGCCTTCGGATGCCAACATTCATGGCGATGTGTTCGGCGGCTGGATCATGTCGCATGTGGACGTGGCCGGAGCGATACCGGCGGCGCGGCGCGCCGGCGGCCGCGTGGCAACCGTGGCAGTGACGTCATTCGTGTTCAGGCAGGCGGTGTTCGTCGGCGACCTGGTCAGCTTTTATGCCGACGTGGTGAAGATAGGCACGACGTCGATCACCGTCGAAGTCGAGGTCTACGTCGAGCGCAACCGGTTGCAACAAGAAGTGGTCAAGGTGACAGAGGCGACGCTGGTTTATGTGGCGACCGACGAGCAGCGCAAACCGCGACCGCTGCCACCGCTATGAATTGACCATCGCAGCAGCGGCGTTGCCGGCGAGGTAACCACCAACAATCGCCGTCAACAGGCCGTTGCCTTCGAGATATCCGCCGGCAGCATCGCCCGAAACGCCACGTGCGGCGCCGCCTGCCGCGAACAAGTTCGGAAATGGTGATCCGTCCTTGCGCAATACGCGCCCCGCCGTATTGATCGCCAGTCCGCCCTCGGTTCCGAGCAAAGCCCCGGTTACCGGCACTCCGTAGTACGGACCGAGCAGCATCTGGGTCGCGCGGAATTCACGCCCGAATTCGTCGGCGGCGTCATCGAAGGCCAGCGCGTTGACCAACGCGATCGTTGCCTCCAACCCATCACGCTGCACACCAAGTTGATCGGACAACTCACGCAGGGTCGCACTGCGCTTGATAACACCCGACGATACCGCGGTTGCGTAATTCGGCATCGTGAGCCCGATCTCGTGCACCCGCTCGTCATAGATCATGAACGCCACGCTGCCCGGCTGGGCGAGAACGAACAATGCTGACTCGGAGTAGCCCTCATGCTCGTTGACGAAGCGTTCGCCATCGCGGTTGACCTGCACCGCGCCCTCGGTCATCAGCGACCACGGCAGCGGCAGTCGCTGCGACAACACGACGGCCCCGTGCGCCATGAAGCCATCGATGTCGGCAAGACCGGCGCCCAGCGCAGCGCCCCACTGCAGGGCGTCGCCCTGACTGCCATCGTGCCCTGCGAACGGCAAACCGCGAACGTCGGGCAGGTACTGCTCAACCAGAGCGGCGTTGCCGGCAAAGCCGTTGCATCCAAGAATCAGACTTTCGCATCCGACACTCTCTAGTTGGCCGCTGCGTCCGCTGCTGTTCCGGAAGCGAACGCCGAGGATGCGCTGATCATCGTCGACGACCAGATCCGTCACGTGCGCTTCGGTTTGCATCCGCACACCCCTCGCTCCGAGTGCGGAGTAAAGCGACGAAAGCAGCGTCGCCCCGCCACGATCGGCCAGCGCATGCATCCGCGGCAACGAATGCCCCGGAGCAATGCCTTCCACCAGATCGAATCTGATGCCGTACTGCTCGGTAAGCCACACCAGTACCTGCGCCGAAGCAGTCGTGAGCACGTCGACCAGCTGGGGGTCGGCACATCCGTTCGCCTTGGCCTGAATATCGTCGGCAAATCGCTGCGGCGAATCTGCAATGCCACGTGATGACTGTTCGGCCGTGCCTGCTGCCGGCAACATGCCGGAAGAACACGCCGTCGCACCGCTGGGCGCGTTGTCGCGTTCCAGAACCAGCACCTCGGCGCCAGCGTCCCGCGCGGCGAGTGCTGCCATGGCACCCGCTCCCCCGGCGCCTATCACGACGATCGGCAACGTCGCATCGAAGCGCGCGTTCGGATCGACGACGATGCCCATCGATCAGCCCGCGACGCTGAACTGATGTTGCAGCCAGCGAGCGGCGGCCAGCACCCGCACGACGTCGCCCGCGCGGCCGATGATCTGCA
>JBGTEW010000206.1:0-1806 GCA_041747615.1 Burkholderiaceae bacterium
CTGGCCGAAGGTGCTGCCGGGATACCGCTGGTCGACGACGGCGGTGTTCATCGAGTGCGAGTGACATTGGCGTAATTCCAAACTTCGACGCATCAACTATTTCCGTTCTCGAACACCGTTACGCAAAATCGGGTTATCGGCCAAGCAGTGTCGGCAGCTCCACCAGCGAGCTAATGACGGCATCCGGGCTGCCCGGAAGCCGCTCGGCACGTTGACCATAGCGGTTGCACCAGACGACACGCATACCGAATGCAGAGGCGGCATACGCATCCCAGGCGTTCGAGGACTGAAAGGCGATCGCGCGGGCCGGCATGCGCAGGTGAGTGACGGCCAACTGATAAACGCTGGGATGCGGCTTGTACACACCGGCATCCTCGATCGAAAGTACTGCGTCGAGCAGGTCCGTCAGACCTGCCGACCGCACCGCTGCAGCCAGCATCGGCGGCGTGCCGTTGGAGAGGATCGCCGTCACGAACCCGCGCGCCTTGAGTTCGGCCAGCACCGCCGGCACCTCGGGGAATGTATCGAGGCTCAAGTAGAGGTTTATCAGGCGATCGCGGAGGCCGGGCGATGCAAGGCCGAGGGTATCGAGCGCGTAGTCGAGCGCGTCGCCGGTCACCTGCCAGAAGTCTGCGTGCCGCTGCTGCAGCGCTCGCAGCCACGTGTACTGCAGTTGCTTGTCGCGCCACAGCGCAGTCAGCGGCTTGACGTTTTCGCCCAGCTCGTCCTCGCAGGCGGCGGCGGCCGAGGCGAAATCGAACAGCGTGCCGTAGGCGTCGAACACGCAGGCGCGGATGCCTTCAATGGTTGGCTTCGTTCCCATTTTCTCCCCCTCGGATTCCTGGTCCTTGTTTGGAAAGTCGCGACCTGGATCATGTGGTCAACGGCTTCCAGGTGAGCCAGCGCAAGTTCTGGATTCTGCGCTTTGCGACGCCCGCTCCAGAGCCTCACCAGACGGCGTCAGAGAGTAGGCATAACTCCGTTAAGGGGCATTAAATCGAGGCTTCTCTTCTCGTTCACCTGTGAAATCTTGCTCGGCTGTGACGATATGCTGTAAGGATGAGTAAGCACGCCTGTCGCCATTTGTTTGGAAGCCGGTCGGAGCACGGCACTACTTTAATTGAGCTGATGATCGTCATGTCGATCATCAGCATCCTGTCTTCACTTTCCATCCCGCAGTACGTGAACTACGCCGTTCGGGCGCGTTGGTCGGACAATATAGTGCGAGTGGCGCCGCTTAAGATGGCAATCGCGGAGTGTGCACAGTTCAACAACAATACGGTCAACGCAACCACCTGCAACGACGTCGCTTTTCTGATTGCGAATGCATTCTTGCCCTTGGGATACGCGCCGCCAGGTCCGGCCGATTCGCCTTATATGGCAATGCCGGTCACAGTGGGCAGCGCCGCGCCGGCCGAGATCGTAATTACGGGCACTGCGAACACTGCCCTGGGCTGTGTCGTCGCAATGACTCCCACAGTAACTGCGTCAGCCGTTACCTGGGAATACTCGAATAGCGGGGCAGCAGGATGCGGTCGCATCCGAACCGGCGTCGGGACTTAAATGCCGGGCAGGACAATCTAGGCGCGCCATGCCGTTAGCGCCGAGTCCGCAAGCGTTGAGTCTCGCGCACCGAGATGATGCGCTTTCTCAATTGGACTGGCGCTAGTGGACTGTAACACTTAAAACGTTAGTATCATCATGCTTATGGAGGGCGTGATGAAACTGACCAAGAGCGAACGCATGGAGTTGCAACGACAAGCCGCAGCGCGCAACGGCCGAGCCGACTCGGCGCGCCATGCGCGC
>JBGTEW010000207.1:0-3096 GCA_041747615.1 Burkholderiaceae bacterium
GCTACAAACGCTTCGACCGCAGCTAAACTGTGGCTGACGAACGCAAGCCGCCACTTTCTGTGGATGCGATCAAGCGCAGCAGTCGCCCACTCCCTAAACAGGCAACCGTTCGGATAAAGAGCCAGTGGCAGTGGATCGAGATCTCGCGGCGAGATCGCCGGGCTTGCAACCCACACTGCCTGATCGCGGCGCAACAACTCACCATGGCCCTCTCCGCGAGGATGCATAGCGAGAACGAGATCAAAGGCCCTGCCGACACGGCCGAGCATGTTGCTCGTTAGCCCCGTTTCCATCTGCAGCTCGACGCCGGGAAATGAATTGCAGAACGACTTCAGAATCGGCGGTAGGACGAGAGTGCCATAGTCGTCCATGACGCCGAAGCGAACCCGACCTGAAATCTCGTGTTGACGCAATCGCTGAACCGCCTCGTCACCGAGATGCAGGATGCGGCGGGCATAACCGACGAGTCCCTCGCCTGCGGGGCTGAGCGCAACGCGTGTCGTGGTGCGGATAAACAGCCGACTGCCGAGCTGATCCTCGAGCCGCTTGATCTGAGAACTTACTGCCGACTGCGTCCGATTGAGCGAGTGCGCTGCTCGTGTGAAGGAGCGCTCCTCGGCGACGGCCAGAAATGCTCGCAACAGGTCGGGATCCAGGTTTGGTTGGCTCATTACGATCGCTCATGACTATGATTGTGATTATTCCATACCATGATTTTTCGGCGTGCCCTATCGCTCTGGCGTCTGAGTGGAGGGAGAGGCTGCGTGGGAGAGATCATCGGCGTGCTTGCAGGCGTGTTGTCGAGTTCACTCGGCGGCCTTTCGGTCGGCGTGACGAGGTTCGTGGTCGGCGCCACCGATCCGATCACGATTGGAGCGTTGAGGTTCGGGATCGGGAGCCTGCTGTTGCTCCCTCTCGCGCTGCGCCATCGGCAGCGCTGGCCCAAGTTGAACGAGTTCGTTCCCATCGTCGGGCTGGGGTTGCTCTTCTTCGCTTTGTTTCCCATCCTCTTCAACGCATCCCTGATCTACACGACAGCGGCCCGTGGATCGCTCGCCCTCTCGACGCTGCCTGTCCTGACAATGGTGGTGGGAGCTCTGCTGCGTGTGGAGCCATTGACGCCACGCAAGTCGATTGGCGTGGTTTTGGCCACGCTCGGCGTCGCTGTCGCCCTGTTGACGAACCTTGCAATTGCACCGGAGGGCGCTTGGCGCGGCGACCTCCTGATGGTTGCGGCCGCTTTTACAATGGCGTTTTACAGCATTTGGTCCCGACCGCTGGCCCAGCGGTACGGCACGATCGTCTACACAGCACTTGCGATGACGTTCGGCGGGATCGCCTTGGTCAGCGTCGCATGGGCAACTGGGGGGCTTGCAGCGACCGCCGCATTCGGCCCCCACGAATGGTCGGCTATGCTGTTCCTCGGCGTCTTCGGCGGCGCCA
Organism: Burkholderiaceae bacterium; assembly: GCA_041747615.1. GTDB lineage: Bacteria > Pseudomonadota > Gammaproteobacteria > Burkholderiales > Burkholderiaceae_F > JACCZX01. The sequence goes on from JBGTEW010000207.1 coordinate 1,444, forward strand.
TGACGTTCCTGTTGTGGTCCTACGCGCTCGAGCGAACGACCCCGACGCGGGTCGCGATCTCTGTGACGGTCAATCCAATCGCGGCGGCGGCTTTCGGCTCATACGTTCTGGAGGAGCCGATCACTGCGAACATGATCGCTGGTCTCGCGCTGGTCGCAATCGGCATTGCGATCGCCACGTCGAACAAATGAGCCCGCTGCTCTGTTGTAGGCTGCCAGCCACGCCTTGGCGCGCGATGTTCCCCCCTGGCCCATGGCGACGACCGCACCACTCATCGGCAACATCCGCTTTTGGACGGAGTGCAGAAGTAGCCGGATGTCGACGGATCGGCGCTCATGACCGATGCTGTCGATAAATGCGGTGAGAGCTGCGCCGAACGGTGATTCCGTCGTCTGATCAGGGTCGGCGATGGAGCGCGGGCGATGATGGGACGGCGGAAGCGGGATCAGGGAAAACTCTTCTACGAGTTCAGGCTCGATGACCGGATTCCCGAGAACCATCTGCTCAGGCGGATGAATGTGTTCGTTACTCTCGCGCTCAGTGACCTGCACAAGGAGTTGGCAGCGCATTATTCAGAGGTCGGCCGGCCCTCTGTTGATCCTGAACTCATGATCCGGATGTTGCTTGTCGGTTATTGCTACGGCATCCGCTCGGAGCGGCGCCTCTGCCAGGAAGTCGAACTGCACCTGGCCTATCGCTGGTTCTGCAAGCTCGATCTCGATGACGCGATCACGCACCACTCGACATTCTCGGTCAATCGCCTCGGCCGCTTCCGCGAAAGCGACGTGCTTCGTCACATCTTCGAGCGCGTCGTGTGGTCGGCGATGGCGGCAGGCATGGTGAAGCGCGAAGGCTTCGCGGTAGATGCCAGCGTTCTGGAAGCCAACGCCAGCCGCTACCACGGCAAGCCGCCGGCCGAACTCGATTGGACCGATGCCCAACGCCAGAAGCGGGCGGCGGCCGAGTATCTGGCGGCTATCGACGCCGAGGCACAGTCTACTGAAGCCGCCGATCGCTCCAGCGATACCGACAGCGATCCCGAGACACCACGGCAGCGCCGCGCCGAGCGCAAAGCGCCGAAGGTCATCTCGCCCTCCGATCCATCATCGGCGTGGACGGCGAAAGCCAACAAACGCGTGCAGTTCGGCTATGGTCTCAACTATCTGATCGATGTCGAACATGCTGTTATCGTGGATGTGGAGGCGACGCCGGCGCGGACCTACGACGAGGTCGCGGCGACCAAGACGATGATCGATCGCACCGCACGGTGCTTCGGTCTGAAGCCGAAGCGGCTGATTGCCGACACGGCCTACGGCACCGGCAAGTTCCTCGGTTGGCTCGTGAAGGAAAAGCGCATCACGCCGCACATCCCGGTATGGGACAAGAGCACGCGGGAAGACGGGACGTTCTCGCGCGCGGACTTCAAATGGGATGGCCACGCCAACGTGTACATCTGCCCCAACAAGAAAGTGCTTCGCACCACGGGCAGAGTTCACGAAGGAATGACGCTGCGGTTTCGCGCAAGCAAATACGATTGCACCACCTGCCCGCTGAAGGCGCGGTGCTGCCCCAACATGCCAGCTCGGCAGATTCCCCGCGACATTCACGAAGACGCACGCGACGTGGCGCGTCGCAAGATGACGACCAAAGCAT
>JBGTEW010000208.1:0-4258 GCA_041747615.1 Burkholderiaceae bacterium
CCGGCTCGCTTACTGGCGCGTTGCGTCGGACGAAATCAACTATCGACGCTTTTTCGACATCAACGATCTCGCGGCGTTGAGAATGGAGAACCAGACGGTATTCGACGCCACGCACGCGTTCATCCTGAAGCTGGCGGCGGCCGGCAAGATTCACGGGCTGCGCATCGATCACCCCGATGGCCTGCAGGATCCAGCGCGTTACTTCGAACAGCTGCAGGCGAGCTATCGACAGTACGTCATCGAAGCCGGCGCGAACCGCGACACGGATGTCCCGCCGATCTACGTGGTGCTCGAAAAGATCACCGCCAGCCACGAGCACATGTCCGAGCGGTGGCCGGTCAGCGGTACCACGGGCTATCGCTTTGCCAATGTCGTCAACGGGCTGTTCGTCGCCGGTGCGTCGAAGGCGCGGCTCGATCGCGTCTGGCGCACGTTTGTCGGCGCCGAGGCGCTGGACTACGAGGCCACGACAGTCCGCAGCAGGCACGCGACGATGCGCGGCCCCCTCGCAGCGGAGCTCACGATGCTGACGCGCCGCGCTCTGCGGATCGCGCGCAGTGACCGCCGGACACGCGATTTCACTTTTGCCGTGCTGCGCTCGGCGATCGAGGAGGTCGTCGCCTGGTTTCCGGTTTATCGAACGTACGTGGCGGGCGGGCAGGCGTCGGCGCAGGACCGCCGCTACATCGATTGGGCGGTGACTCGTGCGCGCCGCGCATCGCGTGCTCCGGATTCGAGTGTGTTTGATTTTATTCGTGCGCTGATGCTTGCCGCGCCGCAGGCGAGCGCCGAGCGTGACGCTCGCTACCGTGAGTTCGCGCTGCGCTTTCAGCAGTTCACGGCGCCGGTCACCGCGAAAGGCGACGAGGATACGAGTTTCTATACGTTCAATCGTCTGCTCTCACTGAATGATGTCGGCGGCGATCCCGATCAGTTCGGCATGACAGTGCGCGCCTTTCACGGCGCATCGATGGATCGCGCCGCGGCCTGGCCGGCGACGATGCTGGCGACTTCGACGCACGACAACAAGCGCTCTGAGGACGTGCGTGCCCGCATCGATGTCATTTCCGAAGTCCCGGCCGCATGGCGGCTCGCGGTCCGCCGGTGGCGGCGCATGAACCGCAGCCGCAAGCGGCAGATCGACGGCCAGCCTGCGCCATCGCCGAATGACGAATACCTGCTCTACCAGACCCTTGTTGGCACCTTTCCAGTGGGCGAATCCGATCCCGGCATGCTGGCTCACTACCGCACGCGGATCGAGCGCTACGTGGTCAAAGCTGCACGTGAGGCGAAGGTGCGCACGAGCTGGGCCGCGGTCAACGCCGAGTACGAGGACGCTCTCGTCTCATTCGTGGGTGCGCTGCTTGCGTCGAGCGGCGATAACCTTTTTCTGGACGACTTGCGCGCACAGAGCGTTGCGTTTGCCTGGTTCGGAATGTTGAACAGCATGTCGATGGCGCTCATCAAATTTGCTTCACCTGGCGTACCCGATCTGTACCAGGGCAATGAGCTGCTGGACCTGCGTCTGGTCGATCCCGACAACCGCTCCGGAGTTGATTACGACCTGCGCCGCGCTTGCCTGACAGAGCTGCAGTCGCTGGCCGGTGGGTCTGCCGCTGCGCTGGCCGACGCAATGCCCTCTTGGTTTACCACGCCCGGTGACGGACGCGCGAAACTGTGGATCACATTTCGGCTGCTGACATTTCGAGCCCAGCAGAGCGAGTTGATGGCAGCGGGTGAGTATCAGCCGGTGCATGCGACCGGCGCGCGCGCAGGGCACGTCGTCGCATTTGCGCGTCGACACGGCAACGCCGGCGTCATCGCGGTGGCGGGGCGCCTGTTCGCGTCACTCGGGCTCGCACCCGGAAGGCTTCCGCTGGGCCAGGCAGCTTGGGGCGACACGGCGCTTGACGCCGGTTTACTTCCACCGCACACCGGGCTCACGAATGTGCTGACCGGCGAGACGTTGGATGTGCGCGATGGTCGCATCGAGATGGCCGAAGTCTTCAGGCATTTCCCAGGAGCGTTGCTCCACTTTGTGCTGCCGGGCTGAGCACGGCTGTACGGACCGCTTACCGGGCTCACCGCGGCCCAAACAGGAGATCAAAAATGAATGAAGTTGTGGTTTGGTTCAAATCGCTCGACCTCGGTGAGCCGGCGGTTATCGCGCTGCGGGTAACGCTGATTGCCGTTGTGGCATGGATTGCGGTAGCGGTCTTGCACCGCATGATCCGAACTTTCCGCCAGCGCATTGCGCTGCGGCTCGACGAACGCGAGCAAGTCAAGCGTGCCGAAACGATCGGTCGCGTCTTCCGCTATCTCACGACGGTGGTCGTGACGCTGATCGCAAGCGTATCGATTCTGAGCGAGTTCGGGGTCTCGATCGCTCCGATTCTGGGTGCGGCCGGCGTGGTCGGCCTGGCGATCGGCTTCGGTGCGCAAAGCCTCGTCAAGGACTACTTCACCGGCTTTTTTTACTGCTTGAGAACCAGCTGACAACGGGCGACGTGGTGGAGGTTGGAGACCGATCGGGACTGGTCGAGGATGTGACACTGCGCTACGTGCGCCTGCGCGATTACGACGGCAATGTTCATTTCGTTCCGAACAACTTGATCTCGACAGTCAAGAACATGAGCCGCGGCTTTGCCCAGGCGGTCATCGATGTCGGCGTGGCCTACAGGGAAAATACGGACGAGGTGTTCGAGGCGATGCGCGCGGTTGGCAGTGACATGCGGGCGGACGCCGTCTACGGGCTGAAGCTGCTCGACGAGCTCGAGATCGCCGGCGTCGAGCGCTGGGACGACTCGGCGGTCATCGTGCGGTGTCGCTTCAAGGTCGTGCCGCTTGAGCAGTGGAGCGTACGGCGAGAATTTCTTCGACGTTTGCAGAAAGAGTTCGACGCACGGGGCATCGAGATCCCGTTTCCGCACGTGACCTTGTATGCCGGGGCTGGCAAGGATGGTTCAGCGCCGCCATTCTATTTGCTGCCGATGCAGCCGGGCGCAACCGATGGGGCTCGGACCTGAAAAATCCCGCACCGTGAAGGCGCAGACATCGTGTTGAACGTCGCAGCGAACCATGGCGCCTTCGTGCGATGAGGTTCGAAGGCAGCGCGAGTGGGTTCGTGCGGCTGGCTGCGGCTTCAGAGTGCCGTTAAGCTGCGCGAGGCATGGAGATGTTCGCCCCGCCAATGGAACAGAGTAGACCGGGGAATCGATCGTGAATCAGGGCGCAGCGTTGGGCGACGATCTAAGACAGGTCGCCACGATGATGATGGAGCGCGCGACGCTGTACCTGCCGAGCATCGTGGGTGCGGTGCTGTTGCTGCTCGCTGGATGGGTGCTGGCGAAAATTCTGCAGGCGGGCACCGGCCGCATATTGGCGCTGCTCGACAGTGTGATCGGGCGTGTGTTCGGCGCGGGCCTTGCCGAGCGACTGCGACTGGCACGTTCGGTGCACGTGCTGGGGACGCTCGTGTTCTGGGCGGTGCTGCTGTTCTTTATCACTGCGGCGACCAATGCGCTCGGTCTGGACACGTTCACGTTGTGGCTGGCGCGCTTGCTCGACTACCTGCCGACGTTGATCGTCGGCCTGTTGATCGTAGTTGCCGGCTACATCCTTTCGCGCTTCGTCGCCGATCTTATCCGCAGCGCAACCGGGAAGCTCGCGCCCGCGCAGCGGCAGGTGGTGGCGCGCGCTGCGCAGGCCACGATCCTGGTGGCGTCGATTCTAATCGGCGCCGATCAGATCGGTATTCGCATGACATTTCTCGCGATCTTCGTCGGCATCGCCGCCGCGGCCGTGGCGGGCGGTGTGATCGTGGCGATCAGCCTCGGTGCTCGCACCCATGTGGCGAACCTGATCGGCGCGCAGCAGTTGCGCCAGCATTACGAAGTGGGGCAGCGCATCCGGGTTGCCGACTTCGAGGGTCGCATTTTGCAGCTGACGCCGGAGGCGGTTGTGCTAGAGACCGGAGAGGGTCGCGTGTCGCTGCCGGCCCGGATCTTCAGCGAGCAGCCAGTGACGTTGATCGCTCATGGGATGCGCGATGGCTGATCCGGATGTCCTGACCAACGCGTTTCTCGCATCGCATCCGGATGACGCCGCGCGCGTGTTGGAGGCACTGCCGAACGAGACGGCGGCGTCGTTGTTCGAGCGCGCCCCGGCGCGCCTTGGCGCCCCGGTGCTGGCTGCAATGTTGCCGTACTCAGCTTCGCGCTGTGTGCTGCGAATCGATACATCGCGCGCAGCGCTGCTG
>JBGTEW010000209.1:0-9319 GCA_041747615.1 Burkholderiaceae bacterium
AAATGACTGGCTGGACCGAGCGTTTCTTTGCTGACGAGGATCTCGTCGCGGTCGGCCTCGTCGCTTATGTGCTTGGCGATGCCTGGGGTGTCTCCGAAAAGCTCGAACCGTGCGCCCCCCTCGTCGCCCTGACGAGTGAGAATTAAGCCCGAATGGATCCCAGAGTGCACGCTCAGGTCCGGAGCACCGTAGACCGAGTACTTTGCGCGCAGGCCGCGCACCCGTTCATGCATCTCCAGCGCCACTTCCGCCGCGCGGCGACCGTCGTGTTCGGTCGCTTGCGGATTTCCGAACAAAGCCTGTAGGCCATCGCCCTGGAACTGATTGATTGTTCCTCCGCGTTGCACGACGACGTCTCTGAACGCGAGGCGGATGTCGTCTTGAAGTTCGGCATAAATCTCGGCCTCGAACAATTTCGACAGTCGAGTGGAATCCGAGATATCGGTAAACAGGACCGTTATGTGGCGCCGCGGCTCCGATTCGCGCTGTGCAGGACATTCAGCAAGTTCTTGAGTCATGGAACCCGATTGTGTCCGTGTCGCCAACACTAGGCAACACCGCCAGCGGTGTTGCCCCGTTGATCCACGTCAACTCGCAGCAAGAGCGGCGCCGTTGCCGGATGTCGGTGAGCGTCTTGCACACCAACGATTCCGCCAGCGAATTCGAACACGTGGCGGCTGGCGCTTGGTACGCTTTCGGCAGACTCAGTGCGTTTCGACAGATCTCGGACGCTGCCACGTTTCGGCAAGCCGAGAGACAGGCAGCGCGCGAGCTCCCTGTCTTATGACATGTGTCAACCCCAGCTGAATTCATGAGTCAAGCCAGTGCGCTCGTCGAGATCCGACAACTATGTCGACTCGGTCTCGACGCTGCGACGATCATGCCCGCCTTACTGCGAGCGCTCCGGCAGCTGATCCCCAGTGACTCTGCCGGTTTTTTCTGGGTCGACGAAACCGGCGAAATGACTGATCTGTTTGCTGAGAAGTTGTTGTCGCCGACGTTGATGCGCGACTACTTCGACCACTATTACGACAGTCCCGACCATCGCTTTCGTGAGAAATTCGTCGAGCGTGCCGCGCGCAAGGACAGCGTTGTTTCCTTTACTCCGGACCCGCCGTTCGAAGCCAGCAGGTATTACCAGGAGATCTTGCGGCCGCTTAACGCCCACCACATGCTCTATGCAATCGTGCGCGACAGTACGCGCGCCTTCGGCCAGTTGTCGTTGTATCGCTCCAAAGCTTTGCGACCGTTCGGCGAGAAGGAACGGACTGATCTCGCCAGTGCGGTTCGATACATCGCCCATGCGCTGGCCTCCCCGCCGGCGGCCTTGGGAGTGGATCGGAATGAGTTTCGGAACGGTGGGCCTGAGGCGGTAGTGGTATGTGACGCCCGCGGCACAGTGCTGCAGGCTTCCGCTTTAGCGTTTGGATTACTTGGTCGCTCCACCGGACAGGCGATCAATCGTCAAACGATACGTGATGACGTAGGGCGAGCCACGGCCGACTTGCTCTCGCAAGTGAGCACGTCAGCTGCGAATGCGATCTCGCATCGGCCCGATCGATTCATCGACAATCGCTGGGGGCGGTTTCGGCTGCGTGCCTTTCCTTTAGACGACGCGGCGGGTGGTGAAAGCAACATCGGTGTCGTGATTGAGCAGCAAACCCACTACCTTGTCAGGCTAGCCACCGCGATGGGGCTTTTTCCTCTATCGGCTCAGCAACGCGAAGTCGCACTGCTGCTAGCCCAGGGACTTTCGAACGCAGAAGTGGCAAGGCGCATGGGCGTGTCGCCTAACACTGCCCACTATCACATCAAGCAGCTCTATCAGAAGCTTGATGTGAATGATCGCGAATCAGCGCTCGCGCGCATCGAAGCGGCTATATCGAAACTTGCGGGCTGAAGTCACCAAGATCTTCGCGTGAATTTTCACTGAGCGAGACCTACCCGCTCGGGTGAGGTCGACTTGGTTCATGCGCAGGACTATGCGTTCGCGGGCCCACAGTGGGCAACGCGAATCCAACTCTCACTTTAGGAGGCTTCAATGAACCGCAATAAAACCGCTGTAACGCTTCGTACTTCGCTGTCACTGGCCGCCGCGGCAGTTTTCGCTGCACTCGCTGTCGGATGTGCCAGTGTGGGCACTGATGGCAACGGTAACCAGATTGCATGGGAAATGCCGGTCGACCGCGGCACGGGTCACGGCTAGGTGTGAAGAGCGAGAGGGAACTCCGTTTCCTCTCGCTGCCCAGGAGATCTGTCATGTACAAAATAAACTCGGAGGAATGCCCACTAGCGTTTTACGTGGCAAGCTTGATAAGCCTGGTGCTTCTGTTGCACCCCAGAGAGCCGGACCCTGCGCGCGTCAATGGGGTGGCGATGGTGACCGAACGGATCCTTAAAGTCCCGGACCACATCGTCGGTCAGCCGGTGCCGATGACAGAAAACATGGCGGCGGGCGAAACGAACTATTCAGCGGCCTAAACGTTCAGGCTCCGGGTGGCCTATCACGCGACGATTCTTGGCCGAACGCTCCAGCGTTAACGCAAAGGCAGAAAGTGATCGGCCGAGTGAAAATCGAGGACGGGGCGACTTGGAGGCCCGGTTTGCAGCGCGGCTCGCCTACGAGTCGAAGCGTCTCGGCGACAGCTGTTTAACCCCGTGCTGGGTTCCCCGAGCACTTGACAAGCTCTACCAATGGAACCAGCAGATCGTCCAGGGTCAGCTCAACACGAGTCGCAGGAATGTGGTGATCGTGGTTTTGAACGAGGCCGGCGAAGACAGCGCGCGGTTCGTCGTGTCCAACGCCTGGCCCACCAAATACGATCCCAGCGATCTCAATGCCAGGGGCAATGAGGTGTTCATCGAGTTGCTGGAACTCGCGAACGAAGGCATCGAACGAGTTTCGTGAAAGAACGCCGGCAGCCGAAGCGGGACGCGGAGACTCACATGCGCGCATCCGAACGTGAGCCCTTCGGCAACATGCGCTCTCGCCTCGAGATCGAGGGGCTGCACGAAACCGGCGCGGTCAAAGTGATCTTTCCGGAAGCGCGCCTGGCTACCGGCCCGCGACAATCGCGCGTGGTTCGGTACGGGATGCTCACTCTCAGGCGCGGGGTGACCCGTTCGCAGGAATGGTACGAATGGTGGAATCAGGCCCGGGCATCGAGAAAACCTTTAGCGAAGCGAGCCGTGACTGTCGTGTTGATCGACGAATGCGGAGCCGATGTCAATCGATGGACGTTCGACAATGCCCGGCCGAGCAGCTACCTGCTGTCACCGCTGAATGCGCTCGGCAACGAGCCCTTGTCGAGACGCTTGAGTTGACGGTGAGTAGCTTTTCGGCGTCCTTCGATTTGCCCGCGGCGACGCGCCGGAAGCGCGCGTAGCCGGTGGATATCTTCATCTCCTACTCGTCCAAGTATCGCGACCCGTGCGAGCGGTTGCAGCTGGCTCTGGACGCCGAGGGCCATCACTGCCTTGTCGATCGCACGGAGCTTGAACCCGGGCAGCCTTTCGACGCCGAGCTGCGCGACCCGATTGCCGACTGCGACGTGTTCATCTTCCTGGTTTCGCCGGAGTCGGTCGCCACCGGCAGTTATGCGCTGGCCGAGCTGAACCTCGCGCAGCAACGCTGGCGTCATCCACGCGGCCGGGTGTTGCCGGTGGTCGTCGCGCCGATGCCGATAGCGTCGATCCCGCAGTATCTGAAAGCGGCCACTTTGCTGCAGCCACGGGGTGAGGTGGTCGCTGAAACATTGGCGGCGGTTAGCCAGATGGCCAACCGCGGCCCGCGTGCACTGCGGCTGGCGTTGATTGCTTTCGCTATCGTTGCCGTGATCGGCGCACGTGCTGCGGTCTATGTGTGGCAACAGCGAGCAGCTGAAACGGTGCAGGGGCAGCAGAAAGCGCGCGAGATCGCATCGGCGGCTGAGCCTTGCACGTCGGGTTCGCACGCTGTGGCGTGGAACCGCTTTGACGAACTCGTCCAACGCTATCCGGGCGAGGCAGCGATGCAGGAGGCGCGCGAGGTCTGCGGTATGCGCTGGCTGCGCGAAAATTCGCGTGCGCGTCGGCGAACAAACCTTCGCCGACATCGTCAAGCGTGTGCAGCCGGTCCTGGTTGCAGGGCTGCGCAAACAGATTGGCGGCACGTTGACCGGCTGCGTCGGGCATCTCGGCTGGGCCGACTATCTGCTGACGCGTGAAGGCAGCACTGCCGGGGATCCTGCGGCGCAGTTCCAGCGGGCGATCAAAGAGGATCCTGATAACGTCTACGCACACGCGATGTGGGGGCGGCATCTGTGACGGTTTCGTAATCGAGATGCGGATGCACGGCAGCACTTCGCGCGGGCAGCTGCAAGCGGTCGCGAGCACGATTTCGTGCGGTCGCTGCACCACCTTCATCTGCGCATGCCCGGCGTATTGAACACCCTGCGAGCGATGACGCCACACCATCGCGCGCCACACCCGGCTTCCCTGACAGCCGGATCGCGGTGGGGTCTTCAGCATCCAGCAGCGCGCCCTGTCCGACGCACGCCGGTCGCCAAACGATGAAGCGAAGACCTTGAAAGCAGCGTACTACCTGGTTCAAGAGACTTTGAGCGACGGCAGTGTCGTGACCATCCGGGCGGTGCGCCCGGACGATAAGGAGCGCATCCTCAAGGCGTTTCGAGCTCTCGAGCCTCATTCGATCTACGCCCGCTTTTTCCACGCGAAAACGGAGTTGAGCGAGCAGGAGTTGCGGCAACTTACCGAGATCGACTATGTAAACGCGGTGGTTCTCCTGGCGACAATCGGAGCGCCGCACCAGGAGGTTGTCATCGGGTTGGGTCGCTATGCTGCGAGCGGTCGCAGTGCAGAGATTGCGTTCGTTATCGAGGAAGACTATGGGGGCCGCGGGATCGCAGGACGTTTGCTGCATCACTTGACTGACATTGCGCGCGACAATGTGATTGAAGAGTTCGAGGCTGATGTACTCGCAAACAATGCCCCGATGCTCGCCGTGTTTCGAAACAGCGGTCTTCCAATGACTTCAGCGCACACCGATGGCGTAATGCACGTGACGCTGCTTTTACGCGATTCGCTGCTTAGCTGCCGACACCGGAATTATTGACAAACGAGCGAAAGATTCAGCATGCCCCATATCGGTCTTCTTCTGACCCTCGTCGTTTGTGCTTTCTTCAGTTCAATGCCGGCGCTCGCGCAGACGTCTGCCATCGCGAGCGCGCCATTTGTACCAACACCGACCGCGATCGCAGACCGCATGCTGACGCTGGCCGACGTCGGTCCGAACGATTACGTGATCGACCTCGGCTCGGGCGATGGACGTCTCGTCATTGCCGCGGTCGCGAAGTTCAAGGCGCGCGGCGGCAAGGGTATTGAAATCGACCGCAGTCTGGTGAAGCTAGCGACCGACCAAGCGAAGAAAGCTGGGGTGGCTGGTCGCGTGACATTCGTGGCAGGTGATTTGTTCGTCGCGGACATCGAGGAAGCCACGGTCGTCACGCTGTATCTTCTCCCGAGCATGCTGGGAGACCTCGAGGAAAAGCTGCGCAAGGAGCTGAAACCGGGAACGCGCGTGGTTTCGCATGATTATCCGCTCCCGTCGTGGAAGCCCGTCGAAGTGGTCAGCTTCGACACACCAGAGAAGGTTGCCATCTCAGGCTCGGCGCGGACCGTGTTGCTGCTGTACCGCGTACCCGAGTCGCGCTGAGGAGGCGCTAACTTTGATTACGCAAGGGCCTAACTTTGGCGATGCGCACCTACAAAAATCAAACGTCGATATTCCCCGCCGCCAGCGCATTCGACTCGATAAATAATCTGCGCGGCTCGACTTCGTCGCCCATCAGCGTCGTGAATATTTGGTCGGCACCGATCGCGTCATCGATCTGAACTCGGAGCATGCGCCGCACCGCTGGGTCCATCGTCGTTTCCCATAGCTGCGACGGATTCATTTCGCCGAGGCCTTTGTAGCGCTGCCGGGTGACCGCACCTTCAGCTTCGCGCATCAACCAATCGACCGCTTCGGCGAAGGTTGAGACCACGGCCTGCTTTTCCTTGTCGCCGCTGCCACGCATGATGCGCGCTCCGGTGCCAATCATGCCCTTGAACGTGCGTGCCGCGGTGGCGAGGGTCGCGTAGTCGGCCCCGTGCACGAAGTCAGCATCGATCGCGCTGAGCTTCGCGTTGCCGTGGTGACGGCGCTCGATGCGCAGCCGGTGCTTGTCGGTGACTGAGTCATGTTGCGCGTAAACGTGCACGGTCGAGTTGCCCAGCGCCTCCGTCAGTCGCAAGGCCGACGCCTCGGCGCTGGCGGCGTCATCCAGGTCCAGTTCGATTCCGGCCAACAAGGCTTCCAGTGCTGGCCGATCCATTACCCTGGCCAACCGCTGAATCACGGCGTCTGCCACCAGGTATTGCCGCGCCAGCGCTTCGAGCGCTGCACCTTCAATCGGCATTGCTCCGTCGGCCGGCACCAGCTTCGCATCTTTTAACGCGAGCGTGACGATGTACTGCGCAAGCTCGTGATCGTCTTTCAGATAGCGCTCGTCCTTGCCGTGCTTGATCTTGTACAGCGGCGGCTGCGCGATATAGATATAGCCGTGCTCGATGAGCAGCGGCATCTGCCGGTAAAACAGCGTCAGCAGCAAGGTGCGGATATGCGCGCCGTCGACATCGGCGTCCGTGTTATGGCAACAGAGACCGCCCATGCCAGCGACAAAGTTCTCGTCGCCTTCGACCGAAAAGTCGTAGACATGACCGTTAGTCGCAGATACCGGCTCGATGCTGATGATTGGCAGCGCGATCAAATCACCGCCAATGCACTCGAAGCGTCGAGCTTTGGTGTTGGTGGCACCCGCTGCGAGATACTCGCGCAGCTCAGCAGCGCCGGCATGATCGCGCCATACCGGCTTGAGCTTGCGCAGATCATCTTTGGCGCAAACGGTTACGACCCAATACGGATGCCGCGTGATGCAGGGTTCACCGCGAACGCTGCGCTCGACCCCGTCCGGCTGCAACCTTGAAATGGAAGCCACCACACCAAAGGAACCCAGCAGATACATGAGCCCGCCGGCCAGGTCATAGGAGGCCGTGCAGAAAGCCACGCGTCCGCTGGAAACGGTGCCGTCGCCGAGCAAGTAGCCACGCAGAAACGCCAGGCGCAGTTCATCGCTGACGTTAAAGACGATGTCCGGTACTCGCTTGCTGCACGAATCGGCACCGTTGAAGCCGAACAGGTGCTGCCACGCGAGCGCGGCCACGCGGTTGACGAACTTCATCTCAGCGGCACGGCCACGCTGCTGATACAGCACCGAGGAGTGCCCGAAGACCGCGTCAAAGTGGCCGGCCATCTCCTCGGCAAATCGGGCGTTGCCGTTGCCAATCGAAAGTCGGATGCCATTGCGTTCCGAACACGAGCCTTCTGCAAGGTAGAAGCCGAGCAGTGTCAGCAGACGATCGTTCACCGGTAACTGACGGCCGAGGCCACGATCTGCATAGTGCTCTGGCGTGAATTGCAGATCGCTGCGTTCAGCAAACCACTGAATATCGTCTTGCGTGAGTTCGGATAAGCGCACACGGTCGCGCACCGCGTTGCGGCCTGAAGCCTTTCGCTCGCCCCAAAGACGCTGCTGGCGGCTGCTCACGACAACCGCCCTTTGCTGAAATTCGTCCTGGTCTACGCCGACAGCGCGCAGATACGAAGCATAGTGGTGCACGGTCGGACGCGAGATGCCGCGCTCCCAGGCGTGGAAGGTCACCGGCTGCCGAATACCGACTGCTGCGCACAGCGCCGCGTTGCTCAATCCGGACGAGCGTCGCTGCGCGGCGAGCTCATCGCGCACGGATGTCGGGATTTCGACGCGCGGGCTGGTGAGATCGGAATCCTGGCCGTGGCGCGCGAGCACCTTGCTCCGAGACCAATCTTCGACCGCCGCTCCGCGCAGCCAGATCTGCTGCGCCGCTTCAGCGTTCGCCCATAAGGACGGCAACAGGTCGAGCGTCGCCGGCGCAGCAGAAGGCAGGCGGATTTTCTGCGGCGCGACGATGCGGTCGCCGATCCGCAGCTGATCCCCACGCTTCAGTTTGACTGGACCGTCCTCATGCACGAACACACTAGGGCTCGCGGTGACGCGCACGGTGCGGCCGTACGCAGTGCGCACTGCGTACAGGGTTTCGTCAAGCGGATGGCGGATCACGGCCTTGATCGGTTTGAAGCGAACTTCGTGGTCATTCAACCCGAAGCACAACACGTCGCCCAGCGGTACGTCTTTGGCTCTTGCGACGCCGTGCTCGTCCTCAGTAGCGCCATTCCGGGCGAGCGCGGCGTCGATGAACTGCCCGATTCGAACCATGCGCACGCGTTCGTGCTCATCGCGCACCACCACATGGTCGTCGCCGTCGACGCTCATGATGATGATGCGGTGATAGCGCAGCTTGGCGAGGTTGAAGCCGTCGGGCGTATCGGGCGCGCCGATGCCGGTTCCGAGCGCGGTGATCAGCGTGGCGATCTGCTCGGACGAGATCAGCTTGTCGAAGCGCGCCTTCTCCACGTTCAACACCTTACCGCGCAACGGCAGCACCGCCTGGAACTTGCGGTCGCGGCCCTGCTTCGCTGAACCGCCGGCCGAATCCCCCTCGACGATATAAAGCTCGCACTTCTCGGGATCACGCTCCTGGCAGTCCGCCAGTTTGCCGGGCAGGCCGACGCCGTCGAGCACGCCCTTGCGCCGTGTCATCTCGCGTGCCTTGCGCGCCGCCTCCCTTGCACGCGCAGCATCGACGATCTTGCCGCAGATAATCTTGGCATCCGCCGGGCGCTCGAGCAGATAGCTTTCGAGCGCACGTCCGACGGCATCTTCGACCGCCGGGCGAACTTCCGACGACACCAGCTTGTCCTTGGTCTGCGAGCTGAACTTCGGCTCGGGCACCTTGACCGATAACACGCACGCCAGTCCCTCGCGCATGTCGTCGCCGGTCGTCTCGACTTTTGCCTTCTTGTCGAATTCGTGGCTCTTGATGTAATTATTCAGCACGCGCGTCATCGCCGCGCGCAGCCCGGTGATATGCGTGCCGCCGTCGCGCTGCGGAATGTTGTTGGTGAACGCGAGCAGGCTCTCGTTGTAGCCGTCGCTCCATTGCATAGCGACTTCGACACCGACTGTGGTGCCACCGGCGCTCGATTCGTTGCTGACGTAGAACACATTCGGGTGCAGCACTGTCTTCGACTTGTTGATGTACTGCACGAACCCCTTGACGCCGCCGGAAAACGCAAAGTCCTCTTCCTTGGCGTTGCGCTGGTCGATCAGCTTGATGTGCA
>JBGTEW010000210.1:0-3133 GCA_041747615.1 Burkholderiaceae bacterium
GTCTTCCACTTCATCTACGACCTCAGTTACTTCGGTTGGCTCGATCTGGTGATGACGCGGGATCAGCCGTGGGTGGGATGGCGCACCGCGATCGTTACACAGTTCCTGCTGCTGGTCGGAGTCAGTCTGGTACTGCGCACATCGTTCAAGCCATCGGCCGCCGATTTCTGGAAGCGCTGGACGCAGGTCGCAGCTGCCGCGCTGCTCGTCTCGGTAGGGAGCTGGATGCTGTTCGGGCCACGCTTCATCTACTTCGGAATACTTCACTTCGTCGCGGCGGCATTGCTGATCGCGCAGCCATTGCTGCGGTTGGGCGCGTGGAACATCGCACTCGGGATAGGCTGCGTGATGCTCGGACTTTTGTACGCCGATCAGTTCTTCAACTCACCGCCGGCAACGGTGATCGGGTTCATGACATTCAAGCCGCGCACCGAAGACTACGTGCCGCTGTTCCCGTGGATCGGCGTCGTGCTGATCGGCGCCGGTCTTGCAACGCTCTGGCAGCGCGCCGAATGGAGAATTCCGGATGCGTTGATGCCGCTGAACCAGCGAGCTCCTCGCTGGCTGCTGTTTCTGGGAACCTGGGCGCTGACCGTCTACCTGGTGCATCAACCGATGCTGCTGGGCGCGATGACCCTGGTCCGCCAGTTTGGCTTCTGATCGAGCTACTCCAGGCTGCCCGGTGCAAACGACAGCCAGGTGCGCCCGCGGGTTCGCTCGGCGACGAATGAATCCCGCACGAGGTTGACCTTGTAGGTGGCAAAGAGCTTTCCCCGCACATTCGATAACCGATCGGCGCGGAAGATTGCGGCATTGATTCCATCGCAGCGCGCGGATTTCACCAGCAATCCGCTCAGATCCTGCTCGTGCACGATGCGGCCGACCTGATGCGTGAACGTGTAGCTGTCACGCCGGGTCAGGTCAGGAAACTCGGCGTCCTTGCCACGCAGATCGATCAGCAACGCGTCGCACCGGACATCGCACAGCCTGCGGTCGGTGACGATGATGCGGTCGAGATCGCCATAGCTGTCGAGCAGAAAGCGGCGCCAGTGATGCGCCGTTTCATACACTGTCGTTTCGGCCGCCAAAGCGCCATACCAGACGCCGTAGCGGGTCCCGTCTGAAAATCGGGTGCTCTGCCAGTGCGCCGCATCGAAGCTGTAGCTGATCACGCTGCCGTAATCGAAAGGGCGCGTGACGAGCGCGGTGGCCGTCGGGACGCGTCCTCTCTCCTCGGCGGCAACCGCGATCGCCCAATCGGCAGGATCCGACGTCAGGTCGTTAAAGAGGTTCTGCGAGCGGCGGATGCCCGGAATGTTGCGGATCAAGTCGCCATGGAAGTCGGCGTTGGCCGCAAACAGCGCGTCGGAAATCATCTCGAAACTACCTTAAGATTACCTCTTAAGTATTTCTATCCACGCTGAAAATCAAGATATCTGCGTACTGCAAGTAAACCCTCGAATCCGCGCTCGGCAATCACATCGACCGGACGGGCGCCCAGCCGCTGGTTGAACTGGGTCATCCAGCCATAGGCGAGATCACGGTCGTACGGGAACAGAATCCGCAGTGACTTGTGAATACCGAGCAGATGGCCGGCGCGATCGAGCAGGTCGCGGCTGTCAGCGAGCGGCTCGCCTTCCCGATAGCGCGCGAGTGTGCTGCGGCTGCCAGTCGAAAGCCCGAGCAGGGCCGATTGTTCGGCGGCGCTCAGCTTCCAGTGCTCCAGCAACTTGGTCACCATCGAGGAAAGCCGGCTGCGCGCTTCGCGGCTGCCGACGTCTATAGCTTCAGTTCTTGGATACTCGCGTTGTGCCAATGCGGCCATGAGCGTCTTCGTACGAATTGGTACACGAAACGTACCAGTAGGGAGACCTCACGTCAAGGCCAGCTTGCCATTCATCCGGCTTTGCGGATGCCAATCACTCCCGGCTCCCGCTGCAGCCATTCCGGCTGCAACGTAATGTGATCGATATTGAAATCGCGCTTCAGCACCAGTCGAGCCTGATGCAGGATTACCGGCCAGAGCTCTATGTCTTCGACCAGCACATGCGCGGACAGCGCCGACTTTCCCGGAACCATCGACCAGACATGCAGGTCGTGCACCGAGACGATTCCCGGCAGTTTGGCGAGGGTGGCGCCCACCGTGCCGTAGTCGACGCCGGCCGGCACACTGTCCAGCAGCACGAACGTCGTTTCCTTCAGCACGCCAAACGTCGACCGCACGATCAGCGCCGCCACGACCAGCGACAGCAAGGGATCGGCGATCAGTGGCCCGCCTAAATAGATGATCAAGCCGGACACAATCGCCGCGACTGAGCCCAGCAGGTCACCCAGCACATGAATGAACGCAGCGCGAATATTGACGTTGTCGCGATCGCGTGAAAGTGTCCACGCTACGACGACGTTGACTGCGAGTCCGGCCGAGCCGATCGCGATCACCGCAAGCCCCTGAACCGGCACCGGCGCATTGATCCGCTTAAACGCCTCGATCACGATCCAGGCAACGACCGCCACCATTGTCAGCGCGTTGACGAATGCAGCGATGACTTCGACCCGCGCCAGCCCGAAGGAGTGGCGCTCGGACACCGGACGGCGCGCGATGATGTTGGCAATCAACGCGAACAGCAGCGCTGCCGAGTCGGTCGCCATGTGCCCGGCATCGGCCAGCAGTGCGAGCGAACCCGACCACAGGCCACCGATCAGCTCGACTACCGCAAAGCCGAGCGTCAGTGCGACCGCAAAGGTCAGCGTCCGTCCGCCGGCCGCTCGTGCGCGGTGCGTGTAACTGCTGTCGCCGCGATGATGCGCGCTGAGTTCGTCGTGGTCGTGCGTGGCGTTCACGGCATCCGCCGTGCGTTCAAAGCAGTCAGGCGGTAGCCGTCGTTGGCGCAAATCTGACCGGGCAGCCGGTCTTCATGCGCACTTCGTCCTGAGACACATCGGCCGCCAGTTCGGTAGCCTGCAGTCCGGCGTCGGTGATGTCGAACACACCGAGCTCTGTAATGATCCGGTTAACGACCTCCTTGCCGGTCAGCGGCAATGTGCAGTGCTGCAGGATCTTGTGCTCCCCATTCTTTGCGCTGTGTTCCATCAGCACGACAACGCGCTCGACGCCACCGACCAGGTCCATCGC
>JBGTEW010000211.1:0-13145 GCA_041747615.1 Burkholderiaceae bacterium
CCGCCGCCGCCGGCGCCCGCGCCGGCACCCGCGCCGCCCGCGATACAGAGTGCGACGGTGGTATGCCCCAATTACCGCGAGGCATTGCAGGTGGCATATCCGCGCGAAGCGCAACTCGATGGCATCCAGGGCGAGGTGCTGACCGAGTTCACAGTCGCCGCCAACGGGCAGATCCGCGATTTTGTGATCAAGAGCTCATCGAATCGGGTTTTTAATCGTCCGGTGCAATCGGCGGTGCAGACGCGGCTGACCTGCACGGGCCAGGGCCGTGATATCCGGGTGCAGCTGCCGTTCAGTTTTAAACTCAATTGATTGACGACAGGCTCCACTCACGAGGCATGGAGCCTGCCAAACAATCTTCTACAAGGAGAATTGCAATGACCGGGTTTTTTCGCCGCCATGCGGCCATGTTGGCAGCCATCTTCGCTATCGCGGGACTGTCACCCAGCGTCGGAATCGCGCAGCAGGACCCCACGAAGTCGGCGCCGCCGGTGCTGATTCCACCCGCGGATACGCAAGCGCCGCCCACGCAAGCCGCACCGACGGAGCCGGCGGCTGTGACGCCGATCCCTGCGGCGCCGCCGGCGACAGCGGTCACTGAATCGGTGGAGGTGGAAAACCCGTATGGGCTCGAGGCGATCTGGCGTCAGGGCGATTGGGTCTCAAAGGGCACGCTGATCATTCTCGTGATCATGTCGATGGGAACCTGGTACATCCTGTTCGTCAAGCTGTGGGAGCAGTACAGGCTGATGCGCGAAGGGCGCGACATGCGCACCGCGTTCTGGAAGGCACCGTCACTGAAGGAAGGCGCCAATCGGCTCGACAAGAAGAGTGCCTATCGCTTCATCGCCGAAACCGGGCTCGACGCTAACGAGCATCATGAAGGGGCGCTGACCGAGAATATCGATCTGAACCAGTGGGTCACGATGTCGGTGCAGCGCTCGGTCGATACGGTGCAAAGCCGCGCGCAGGACGGGCTCGCATTCCTGGCGACGGTCGGCTCGACCGCACCGTTCGTGGGCTTGTTCGGCACGGTGTGGGGCATCTATCACGCATTGACCGCGATCGGTATCGCCGGCCAGGCGTCGATCGACAAGGTGGCAGGGCCCGTTGGCGAAGCGCTGATCATGACCGCGCTCGGTCTCGCAGTCGCGGTGCCGGCGGTGATGGGCTACAACTGGTTGGTTCGCCGTAACAAGGTGGCGATGGATGCGGTGCGTGCATTCGGCGCCGACCTGCATGCTGTTTTGCTCGGACGCCGTCCGGAATTGCGCACCCCGGCCCCCGCGCGTTAGGTGTTTGTCAGCAGTCCCAGCAAGGAACCAAGCCATGGCTATGAGTATCGGACCGTCAGAAGGCGCGGACGACGAATCGATTTCGACCATCAACACAACGCCGCTGGTCGATGTGATGCTGGTGCTTCTGATCATCTTTCTGATCACGATTCCGGTCGTTACGCAATCGATCGCATTGCAGTTGCCGCAGGAGTCGAACGTTCCGCGCGTGACCGCGCCGGAAAACATCGAGCTGGCAGTCACGAAGGACGGCGACGTTTACTGGGGCATGCAGTTGGTCAAGGACAATGAAGAGCTGGTTAACCGGTTGAAGAAAATCGCTGTGCTGACCCCGCAGCCCGAGGTGCACATTCGCGGCGATCTGGCGGGCCGGTATGAATTCGTCGGCCGTGTCGTCTTCGCAGCGCAGCGTGCGGGAATTCAGAAAATCGGCTTCGTGACCGAGCCGCCCCCTCGCAGCTGACCGGATCAGGAGAACACGATGTCGATGAACGTGGCGGCCGGAGTCGGCTCGCAGGAACCCGAAGTGATGATCGATATCAACACCACGCCGTTGATCGACGTGATGCTGGTACTGCTGGTGATGCTGATCATCACCATTCCGATCCAGTTGCACTCGGTCAATCTGAATATGCCGATCGGCACGCCGCCGCCGCCGCTCGAGCAACCGGTCGTCATCACGGTCGACGTCGATTTCGACGGCACGATCTACTGGAACGGCGAGATTCTTCCGGACCGTGCGGCGCTCGAAGAGCGTTTAACAGGCGCAGCGGCGATGCCGGTGCAGCCGGAAGTCCACCTGCGCCCCAACAAGTTGGCTGAGTATCGGGACGTGGCGATGGTGATGGCGGCCGCGCAGCGGCTGGGAGTCACCAAGCTCGGACTGGTCGGCAATGAGCAGTTCGTACGCTAGCGGGAGATTGAGTTGAGAAAGAAGAGGTTCCGGGTGTCACTGGCCGCAGCTGCAATAGCCGCCGCATTCGGTGTCGACTTCACGCACGATGGGCGCATCACGTTGCCGACCGCGCACGCGCAGGATGCGATTCGCGGTGAAGTCGGCCGGCCGCTGCAGGCGGCGCGCGACCTGATCAAGGGCAGGAGGTATTCGGAAGCATTGGCGAAGCTGCGCGAAGTCGACGCGGTACCGAATCTAACCGCGAATGAGAGGTTCCTGCTGGAGCAGATGCGCGCGTCAGCGGCGCTGTCGGCTGGCAATAACGATCAGGCAATCAGGGCGATCCAGGCGCTAATGAATTCTGGGCGACTGCCCGCGTCGCAGCAGGCGCAGTACGCCGCCAGCCTGGCGTCGCTGCACTACCGCGAGAAGGACTACAAGGAGGCCGCCGAATGGGCCGGCCGTGCGCTGCGATCGAATCCGTCGGACGGCACGATGCGCAATCTGCAGATTCAGTCCTATTACCTGGCAGGAGACCTGGCGGCTGCCAGCCGCGAGGCACTGCAGGATGTGCAGGCCGCCGAGAGGGCGGGTCGCGCACCTCCCGAGGATCGTTTGCAGTTGCTCGCGAACATTGCATCGAAGACCGGGGATCGCGCGGCCTACGTGGCTGGCATCGAACGGTTGGTCGCCTACTACCCGAAGAAGGAATACTGGGTCGATCTATTGCGCCGCCTCGAAGCGAAGCCCGGCTTCTCGAACCGCCTGACGCTCGACCTGTATCGGTTGCGAGCCGCCACCAAGACGCTCGACTCCGCCAACGAAGTGGTTGAAATGGCTCAACTGGCGTTGCAGAACCGGCAGGCCGGCGAGGCGAAGAAGCTGCTTGACGACGCATTCGCGTCCGGACTGCTCGGCAAAGGCGCGGAAGCGGAACGCCAGAAGCGGCTGCTCGCGCTGGCCAATGAACGCTTTGCGGCCGCACCCGCGCAGCTGCAGCAGGCTGAAACCGACGCCGTTGCGGCGAACGATGGCGCCGAGCTGATACGACTCGGCATGGGGTACTCGGGACTGGGCCAGCATGACAAAGGTATCGCGCTGATCCAGCAGGGAATCGCCAAGAGCAAGGGCAAGCGCAATGACGAGGCCAACCTGCACCTGGGGATCGCGTATCTGCGCGCCGGTCAGAAGGCAAAGGCACAGCAGGCGTTCAGGCAGGTGGGCGGAACCGATGGTGCTGCGGATCTGGCAAGGCTGTGGATGCGGGTTGCTTAGCCCAGACAGTCGGGTTGCCCGGTCAATGAGCCGTATTTGAAAAAATACGGCTCATTGAATGAGCCGTATAATCTCCGTTATGGCTCAGGCACTGCGCTACATCTGGCAGCGGCCAGATTGGCCGTCTTTCAGGTTCGATGAGGCTCAGATCGTGCTCGGCTTGACGCAGGCACGACGCGAGCAGGGCATCTTGCTCGGACAGGCCAAGGCGCTCGGAATACCGGAAATCGACCAGGTCATCAACAACCTGTGGGTCGAAGACGCCATAGCAACGGCCGCCATTGAAGGAGAGAAGCTACCGCTCAGTTCCGTGCGCTCGTCGGTGATGCGACGGCTCGGACTGAAGAGCGAAGGCCGCGTGGACCGTCACGTCGAGGGCTTGGTGGAGGTCATGCAGGACGCCACTCTGCATTTCGACGCTCGGCTGGATGCGGACCGCATCTGCCGGTGGCAATCAGCGCTGTTTCCCGGAGGCACATCGGGCATTCAACGAATTGAAGTTGGAAAGTTTCGCACGCATGCGGAGCCGATGCAGATTGTCGGCGGACCGATTGGCAGGGGGACCGTCTATTACACCGCGCCACCAGCGGCTCGGATAACTGCAGAAATGCGCCGGTTTCTGAAATGGTTCGAGCAAACGCGGCCGCTCATGAATCGCGGTGATCAGGTCGATGGCATCGTGCGTGCTGCAATCGCTCATCTGTGGTTTGAAACCGTCCACCCGTTCGAAGATGGAAACGGACGTGTGGGCCGAGCCATCATCGATCTCGCGCTTGCGCAGGATACCGGCGGCTCAGCTCGCATTTACAGCGTGTCACATCAGCTGATGCGAGAGCGCAAGGCGTATTACGAGGCGCTCGGTCATGCACAGCATGGCGGCATGGATATCACTGACTGGGTTCAGTGGTTTGTGCGCCAGTTTGCTCAGTCCTGTCGGCATTCGCAGGCGGTGATCGACTCAGCGCTGGCCAAGTCCAAATTCTGGTCGTCGCGCGCGGATCGACCGCTGACCAACCGCCAGCGCAAAGTGGTTCAGCGGCTGCTGGACGCCGGGCCCAACGGGTTTACCGGCGGCATGGGAGCCGAGAAGTATGCCAACCTGACCAAGGTATCAAAGGCCACTGCAACTCGTGATCTCGCTCACCTTCTGCTGAATGACTGGGTGTTTGCGACCGGGCAGGGCAAGGGCACGCGGTACTGGTTGAACGTGCCGGAGTGGAGGAAGTAAAAAAAAAGGCCCGCGAAACGGCGGGCCTTTTTGTGCGGCGCTTCCTAGAGGAAGTTGTGGTTGTAAGCGGCCCGGAGCAGGAACGTGCGGCCGCGCGGGTCGGTAAAGCGCGGGTCGTAAGCCCGCTGGAACGTGGTGGACTGTACCGAGCGCGGCGGATCTTCATTGAGCATGTTCAGCACGCCAAACGTTAGCGTCAGACCGCGCAGACCCTGCCAGGTCACTGATGTGTCGAAGACCGAGTAGTGACGCACGTCGTTGGCTCCGCCCTGATCGGTGTAGCCGTCCTTGTAGCGATTGGCAAGCAGCGCGCTCCAGGGCCCTGCGTTCCAGTTCAATGCCAGCACATGCTGCCAGCGGAATACCGGTGCGTTATCCGAGTAATCACCAGCCGCGTCGATGAACTCTCCGCCTTGTTCGCGCTGGTACTTGTACGTGCGGATGTAAGTTCCGTCGAACGTCAACCCCCAGCGGCCGTACGGTGTCGCTGCGGAGCGCCAGCCGATGGAGATATCGACACCGTCGGTCTTCAGGTCGCCAAGATTTGCGTTCGGCGTGTCGATGAACGCGATCGGATCGAACGTTGGGAAGTTCAGGCAGACATCGATATCGGAACGATCTATCCCCGGTCCCGGGCCGGCCGCAAGCTGGCTGCAACGGAAGAATCGCGACGCGTTCGCGGCCGGATCGCCGAAGACCGCTTGTTCGGGGAACGGGCTGATCAGCTTCTCGATCTTGATGTTCCAGTAGTCGATGCCGAACGTCCATTGCGGAGTGGGCTCAAACACGACGCCAAAGCTAAAGGTCTTCGAGTCTTCCGGACTTAAGGCGCTCGTTGGCAATCCGACGCTCGCGGGTCCGCTGTGGCGCTCCAGCACCTGCTGCCCGCAGACAACGCCCGGCGCAGCACCGGGCACCGCTGTTCCGCCCGGACACAGCAGCGGGTCGTCGTAGTTGTCCGAAGTGAACGTCAGCGACTGCGGCTCGTAGATCTCGTACAACGTTGGGGCCCGGAACCCGGTGTTGTACGAAGCGCGCAGCAGCACCTGCTGGATCGGCTGATAGCGCAGACCGACCTTCGGGTTGAACGTGTTGCCGAAGTCGCTGTAGTCGTCATAGCGACCCGCCAGCGTCAAATCCAGGTTACGCATCAGCGGAACGGCGAATTCGGTGAACAGGGCCTTCACCTTGCGATCGCCCATGGTGTCGCTGTCAGGATCGATGCCGAGCGTGTTGATCAACTCTGAATTGATAGCGGGCGCGTCGAAACGCGATTCCTCCTTACGCCATTCGGCGCCGAGCGCCATCGCGAGCGGTCCGGCAGGCATCTGGAAAATATCGCGAGTGACGCGCGCATCGATGAAGTCGACCGTGGCGTTTCCGATCAGCGTGTCGGCCTTTATCGTCGCGGCATCCAGGACTGCCTGTCCGGCCGCAGTTTGCGGCCCAAAGGGGTTGACGGTGCCCGCGATGACACCCGCCTGCACAATCGTGTCGCTGAGGTAGCCTCTGCTGACCGACGCGATGCTCTCGCTCTCGGAGCGGCCAACGCCGAACCGGTAGTCCCAACCTGCGACTGCACCGGACAGGTCGAACAGCAAGCGCTCGGTGGTCGTGTCGTCATGACTGGTGCGCTTGCCAGCTGGCACTTGTCTCCAGTTGGCGACCGCACCGGCACCGAATCCGGGCACCATTGTGACCGGAGCACCGGCCGGAAAGAACGGGCTGGTGGCGGGGATGAATTGGTTGACCGGTGACGGTGCCACGCGCACAGTTCCTTCGTACTCGGCGCGCAGATATTCCGCCGATAGAACATGGTCCTTACCCAACCCCAGGGATCCGCGCAACAGCCACGTCTTTTGCTCGTTCTCCGGAATGATGTCGATTTCGCGCGTAAAGTCGAAACGGCAGCTGTTAAACGCCCCGGTGTTGTCCGGATTAGTGTTTCTCGGTAACGAACTGGGCGGATTACACGCAGGCCCTGACGGCTCGAAGCCGCCGGCGTCTCCAGGGAAACTCGTACCGCTCGTGCCGGCGCTCAGATCGTTGCGAGTGGGTCCGAGGACGCCGGTTGCAGCAAAAGCGCGGTCCGTGGCCTTCATCACTTTCTGATCACGCCAATCGAACGAGCCCATGATGTTGAAGCCCTGCTGAGCGAGCGAGCCAAACCCAGCGAGCAGAGTGACACGCTTGGTTTGGCCGGCGCTCGACTCCTGCGGAATCTGCATCTCGGCGGCGACCTCAATGCCCTGAAAGTCGCGGCGCAAAATGAAGTTGATCACGCCGCCGATCGCGTCGGTCCCGTAAATCGCCGAGGCCCCGTCGCGTAGCACTTCGATGCGGGAAATTGCTGCAAGCGGAATGGAGTTCAAGTCAACGGATGCAGCATCGAACGGGTGATTAACGATGCGGCGACCGTTGAGCAATACCAGCGTCTTGTTCGCGTCGGTACCGGTGGCAGCGCTCAAGCCGCGCAGGTCGGCATAGGAACCGCCGCCGGTCGTCGCGCCAATCGACCCACTGATGCCCAGGGTGGACTGGTTGGCAGAGATGCGCTGAAGGGCCTGTTCGGCCGTAGTCACGCCCTGCTTGATTAACTCCTCGACCTGGATGACGGTCACCGGCAGCGCAGTTTCTGCGTCGACACGCCGGATCGATGACCCCGTGATCTCCACCCGATCCAGTTGTTGTTGTGCCAGCGCAGGCCAGGATATCCCCGCAAATGATGCACCGAATGCCGCGCCAATAGCGAGGCTGAGTCGAGTACGTTTCAACATGTAAGAGCCCTCCAAGGTTTGCCCGGCGAGTTGTGATCGATGCCTGCCCGGATGACTAGAAGCCTACTCATCGTCACGTTGGCGTCACTAGATTTTTGTGTTTTGACTGCCGGTTTACAACTCTGTGTCGCGCCAAACCAACAGGAAAAGGAGCGATGAGCGCAAGGACACTTCGCTGAAAGCCGGCGGTTTCCCATAAGTCGAATCTTCTTCGACAAAAAGAAAGCGGGCCCGTGGGCCCGCTTCATCATTGCCTGCTAACGGAACTTGTAAGTCAAGCCTAGCCGATACTGCCTTCCCCGAACATCGTACTGCGTGAAGTCGTAGAAATAGGTGGTGGTGAACCCGGGATCGTATGGCGGCGTTTCGTCGAAAACGTTCAGCACGGACGCGGACACTCTCAGATTCGGCGTGATGTCGTAACGGCCGAACAGATCGAACGTCGTGTACGAAGGCACCTGTGCGGGATAGGTGCCGGTCTGGAACCGCGGATCCTGCCGGGTGAAGAACGAGCCCGGCAAAAAGTCCTGATAGTAATGATGGATGTAGTTGACCCGCCCGGTTGCCGCCCACGGCCCGCTGTCCCAGTCCATCGACACATAGCCTTTGATGCGCGGATACGTGTTGAAGCCCCCGTTGCGGCCGACGAATTCGGTGCCTTCTTCCTCGAACTTGGCGACGTAGGCGGCGTTCAGCCTTGGACTGAAGCGGCCCCACACGGTGCGCGCGATATAACGCACGTCGAAATCGACGCCACGCGTTTCGGTACGCGAGAGGTTCCTGTAGTTGTTCAGCACCGTAACGATCTGGTTGGTGACCGGGTCGCGAATCACGCGAGCCGGATCGTTGTTGTTGACAATCGTCTGGAAGTTGTCCGAGCCGACGATGTTCGACCATGAGATGTCGTACAGGTCGATCGATGCGTTGAAGCTGTTGCTCGGCTCGAACACGACTCCGACGGTCGTGCTGCGTGACTTCTCCGGCTGCAGGTCGGGATTGCCCGCAAACACGCCGGACACCTGGACACCGGTGGCACCGGTAGCCGGGTCGTTGACCTGAATGAAGAAGGTCGCGACCGATGGCGAAATCTCAGGCAGCGTCGGCGCGCGGAAGCCGCGTCCCCAGTTTGCGCGCAGCAGAAACTGCGGCGTGGGACGGAACTTGAGGCCAACCTTCGGGTTCAGCGTCGAGCCGAAGTCGCTGTAATCGTCGTACCTAAGCGCCGCTTGGGCTTCCAGTTGCCGTGTAATGGGCAATGCGAGCTCGGCGTATGCAGCGAAGTTGTCCCGGTCGGCAGTGGTCGCGGTAATCCCCTGCCCGAGGATCTCACCCGATGATGCCGCCGGGTCCGGCCGATCGTTCAACTCTTCGTTACGGAACTCCGCTCCAACCGCTAGCCCTATCGGACCGCCGGGCAACGAGCCGATTTCACGCGAACCCTTGAGGTCGATGAACTTCATCTCCGACTCAGCCATTCGCGGGAAGTTAATCAGCAACAGATTGTTGACGGCAGCCGAATTGGACAACGGCACATCGAGATTGAACTGCGAGCTGGTAGAGATCGGCGTCGGCGGCTGAGGCGTGCTCGGAACTCCGAACGCTGCGCTGGTCCCGCTCTTGGTAATGCGGCGGATGTTCAAAGATTCCACTTCGTTCTTCGAGTAACCGATAGCGCTTTCTGCATCCCAACCGAATCCCGAAAAGCGGATTCCCGCGAGCCCGCGATACGTGTCGGACGTGATCTCGTTGTCGCGCGTGCCAAGAGCATGCAGGTTCCCGGAGAAGGTGGCGTTGCTGGGGAAGGGGTTACCCGCGACACCCGGGGCGAAGATGACGTTGTACGTGAACGGACGCAGTCCGGAAGGAGTCTGCTGCAGCCCGGTCGTGTTGGCGAAGAACGGCGCAGTGAAGGTCTGCTTCGACTCGACGCGACTGTAGCCGAACTCCGCAAAGCCCTGCGTCGTCGGCGTGAAGTCGAACAGGGCGCGACCAAGGAAACCGATCCTCTCCGTTTCTGGCAGCGCCGTCAGCTGCGAAGCGAAGTCGTACGCGCACCAGGTATTGCCCGGCTGATTGGCTCCGGTACCGAGCGGCGCCGGCGGTCCCGGTTGACCGGTAGCGGGATTGAATCCCAAATTGATAAGACCCGCTGCCACGGCGCCGTTGTAGTCCAGAACGCGCCCACCGAGCTGCGCGCATTGGCTGATCGCGCGCCGCTGCAGAGACTCGGGACTGCCCGCGGGCCCCGTGCGGAACCACGTGCCGCCGGCGGTCAGGCTTTGAAAGTTCCGACCGCCGTCTTCGCCTCGATAGTCGCGATCTTCACCGTGCTTCGTATCGGACATCAGCAGCTCGTCGCGCTTATAGTAGTCAAGCACGCCGAACACGTTGAAGCGCTGCGAACCCAGATCGCCGAAGCCCGCCACCAGGCTCGCCCGATAGTCCTGCGCGCCTTCGAAGAAGCCGACGCCGCCGGATGCCTCGATGCCCTTGAAGTCTCGGCGCAGGATGATGTTGACTACGCCGGCGATCGCGTCGGAACCATAAATTGCCGATGCACCATCCTTCAGAATCTCAATCCTTTCCACCGCGCTTGAAGGAATGGAATTGATGTCGACGAAAGATTCCTGCAGATTCTGCGCAAAGCCGTAGCCGGCGGTGCGACGCCCGTTAATAAGAACCAGCGTCGTCTTCTGCCCCAGGCCTCGTAGTGAAATCCCCGAGGCGCCCGGAGCGAAGCTGTTGGCAAAGCTCTCGCTGTAGCTCCCTCCGAGGTTGGCCGGGATGTTGCGCAGAACGTCGGCGACTGTCGGTTGCCCTGTGCGCTCGATCTGCTCACGAGTGATGATTTCGACCGGCGCGACGGCTTCCAGATCGGTACGGCGGATGTTCGAACCGGTGATGGTGATGCGCTCGAGTTGCTGCTGTGTCTGGGCTGGCGGTGTTGGCTGCGCGTGAGCTGTGGTGCCGACGACCGCAAGGCCGCCGAAGGCGAGCGCTAGGCCGTGCACCATCGGTTTGACTTTGAACAACATGCGGATTCCCCCGAGGAATTGAAAGTTGACGCTCGCCTGTTTTGGATTCAAACCGCCGGATAGCAAAACCCGCGTCACAACGGACGCGGGTTGGTTCGGCGTTCGAAGCCCTACCTCAAGCGTGCGAACGGCCCGATTCTCAACGCCGGGTCACGCTAATGCAACAAACTGCAACACGATGGAACGTGCGTGTTGTATCGAACACACAACGGCCAGCGGCTTGCGATGTCGGCATCTCCGGCGCTATTGCGCTGCGCAAAATGCCGCAGGGTAACCCTGCCTTGCGGTACCGAGACGCGGCACAGCGGCGAGCAATGCCTGTGTATACGCATGTTGCGGGCGGTCCAGAACTGCGTTCGCCGCACCTGCTTCGATGATTTTGCCGTCCTTCATCACTGCAACCTCGTGCGCGAGGTACTCCACTACGCCGAAGTTATGCGTGATGAACAGATACGCAACTCCCAGTTCGTCCTGCAGTTGCCGCAGCAAATTGAGTATCTGCGCCTGCACCGATACATCGAGCGCTGATGTCGGTTCGTCGCAGACGATCAGGCGCGGTTCGACGGCCAGCGCGCGCGCAATCGCCAGCCGCTGCCGCTGGCCGCCTGAAAACTCGTGCGGGTAGCGATCGACCGCATCAGCGCGCAAGCCCACTTTGCCGAGCAGTGCGGAGATCCGCTCGCGTCGCTGCGGCGGGTCAACCTCGGGGCGCAGCGAGACGATGCCTTCCTCGAGTATCTCCGACACCCGCATGCGGGGATTCAGCGATGCAAACGGGTCCTGGAAGATGATCTGCATCTTGCGCCGGGCTCGATGCAAGGCTTCACCTTCCAGCGAATCGAGCCGCTCACCATCGAGCCTTGCTTCGCCTCCAATATGCGCGACGCCGCGCAACAGCTGCAGCAGCGCCTTGCCGGTGGTGGTCTTGCCGCAGCCCGATTCGCCCACCAGCGCCAGCGTGCGTCCTGCTGCCAAAGAGAAGGAGATGCCATCGACCGCGCGAACGTAGCCGGCGGTGCGCTTCAGCAGACCCGTGCGGATCGGGAAGTACACTTCGCGAACTCCAGCAACGGTGCGTCCGATGATGCAGCCATTGCTCTGCGCTTTGCCGGGTCGGAGCGAACTGATCCTAGCGGTAGCCGTTGAGTACAATCGGCACACATCGTGCTATGCTCCACGGATGAAGCACTACTCTTGGGATTCGAAAAAGAACGAGCAGCTTAAGCAGGACCGCGGCATCTCGTTTGAGGATGTAGTGTTTCACATCGAAGCGGGCGAGGAAGTCGATCTGTTCGAGCATCCCAATCAGACGCGGTACCCCGGGCAGAAGATTTCTGTGGTTCTGATTGAGGGATATGCGTACTTGGTGCCCTTTATAGAGTCAGAGGGCGAGATTTTTCTGAAGACGATCATTCCGAGCCGTAAGGCGACCAGACATTACATGGGTGAACCCGATGAGCAGACTTGATCCGGAAGAGAAAGAAATACTCGAAGCGTTCGAAAGTGGAAAGCTGAAGTCGGTCAAGAACCGGCAGCATGAGCTAATTCGCCATCGCAAAGCGGCAGCGGCGACTTTTGCAAAAGATAGTCGAATCAATATTCGAATTTCGTCGAAAGATTTGCGTGCGCTGCAAAAACGAGCCCTGGCGGAAGGGTTGCCTTACCAAACACTGGTGTCGAGCGTCCTTCACAAGTTCGTCGAGGGGCAGATGGTGGAGCAGTCCGCTAACAAACATTTGCAGGCGGCGCGTTCAAAGCGACGCGCGCCTGAAGCGTGACGTTAGACATTTCAAGGCGTGCGCTGACATGCCGGGAGATGATGACGACCAAGCAGGGGAAATATCTCGCGTTCATTTACTACTACTCGAAGCTCAATGGTCGTGCGCCGTCAGAGGCTGACATCCGTGTTTACTTTAATGTGACGCCTCCATCGGTGCATCAGATGTTGCTTGCCTTGGAACGCCGCGGGTTCATTTCACGGGTCCCCGGACAAGCGCGTTCCGTTAAGCTGCTGATGCCCAGAGAGCGGTTGCCGGAATTGGAGTCACAGATGCCCGACAAGCGGCTGCAGAACGACGCAACGTTTGGGCGTCAACGCCGGTGTCGCGGACTACGCTTCATTTGTCCGAGTCCAGGTAAAAGTCGATGAGTCGTTGCCGAAAAAACTCCAATGGAATCGGCGCAATTGACGATCCGTCAAGGCGCAGCTAGGCGGCAAGGAGCACTCGGGGCACGGCCGATAGCAGCGTCTGTGTGTAGGCGTGTTGCGGACGTTCCAATATATCTTCAGCCGCGCCTGCTTCGATGATCTTGCCGTCCTTCATCACCGCAATATCGTGCGCGAGGTACTCCACTACGCCGAAGTTGTGCGTGATGAACAGATACGCAACTCCCAGTTCGTCCTGCAGTTGCCGCAGCAAATTGAGTATCTGCGCCTGCACCGATACATCGAGCGCCGACGTTGGCTCGTCGCAGATGATCAGGCGCGGTTCGACGGCCAGCGCGCGCGCGATCGCCAGCCGCTGGCGCTGGCCGCCTGAGAACTCGTGCGGGTAGCGATCGACCGCATCAGCGCGCAAGCCCACTTTGCCGAGCAGTGCGGTGATCCGCTCGCGTCGCTGCGGCGGGTCAACCTCGGGG
>JBGTEW010000212.1:0-5150 GCA_041747615.1 Burkholderiaceae bacterium
GACGATCAGCAATGACGGAGTATCAAAAACTACGACTGAACGACCGCGCGTTGTCGAGGGCGATCCGCGCACGCGCGCGCAGGCGCGCACCGACCTCGCCGCTGGTTACTACCGCAACGGCCAGCTGGCGGTCGCACTCGAAGAGGCGCGGCGTGCGGCGGTGATCGACCCAAACTTCGCAGAGACCTTCGGATTGCTCGGGCTCATTTATATGGAAATGAATGATCGACGCGAGGCTGAGGAGAACTTTCAGCGGGCGTTGAAACTCGACCCTGTCAGTTCTGAGTTGAACAACAACTACGGTTTTTTCCTCTGCAACAGCGGGCGCGAGCGCGAGTCGGTCCAATACTTTGATCGAGCCATTCGCGACCCGCTCTATCGGACGCCGGCGCGCGCCAATCAGAATGCAGGCGCCTGCCTGATGAAGATCAAGGACTACGAAGGCGCAGAACGTTATCTGCGCCGCAGTTTCGAACTCGATGCCGGAATGGCGGTACCGAAGTTCCTGCTGGCGCAGCTGTATCTGGCGACGGGTCAGACGGAGAAGGCGACTTTCTACTACAACATCCTGGCGAAGTCGGTCGAGTCCTCGGCAGAGAGCTTGTGGCTGGGTTTGCGCGTCGCGCGCGCCAATGCCGATTTGCGCACCGAGACGCAGCTCGCCAACGAACTGCGTCAGCGTTTCCCGTCGGCACCCGAAACCGCGGCACTGGCGCGCGGCGACTTCGAACAATAAGTGATGAGTGAGCCGGAACTGATATCCGAGCAGCATCGGGCGACGCAGAATGGTATTGCGGCCGACTCGATGGCGGACGAGGCGCCCGCCGGCTATGGGGCGAGGCTCGCATGGGAGAGGGAACGCGCCAACCTTGGGGTGACCGACGTTGCGGCTCGATTGCGTCTGCATCCAAACCAGGTGCGAGCGATCGAGCAGGAGGACCTGGACCGCCTTCCGGAGCCCGCCTACGTTCGCGGTTTCGTGCGAAGTTACGCGCGCGTGTTGAACATCGATCCGTCGGCGATTCTGGGGGATCTGAATTCAAAGCTTTCCACGTCGCACGCGTCGGTAGTCGATGGCATGGCGAACACCGGCGACTACTCGCCCGTGCGGGCAGCGGCGCGCGAGCGCATGTCGCGGCAACTGGTAATCGGCGTCGCGCTTGCAGGTCTGGTCGCGCTCGGTGTGGTGGGTTGGCAAAGCACACAGCAGGCCCGGCAAGTCGAAATACCGCCAGTTGCGCCTGTTCCCGTTGCCCCGGTCATCGCACCGGTTGCCGAGACCGCGTCGCAAGCGCCCAATGTGGTTGTGCAGGAGTCTGTTCCCGCAGCCGAGCCAGCGCCCGCAGAGAGCGAGTCACTGGCCGAAGCTAGTGCTGCCCCTGCGCCGCCAACGCTATTGCTTCGATTCAGTGGCGCGTCCTGGGTCGAAGTCACCGATGCCAAAGGACAGATTCTGTTATCGCAGCTCAGCGATGCCGGCGCGGAGCATGCGCTCGATGGCGCGTTGCCGCTGACGGTTGTCATCGGCGATGCCGGCAAGACTGCCGTCGACGTGCGGGGAGAGGCTTTTAATCTGCAGCCGTTTACGCGCAACAATGTTGCGCGCATCACGATCAACTAGATGAACCGCCGCCTGGAGTTACCGGAGTGTCTGCCGAGGGCGCCGCAGCCGGCTATGCGCCGGTCGACCCGGCAAGTGGCGGTTACATGGGACGATCGCGTGGTGCGGATCGGCGGCGATGCGCCGGTGGTCGTGCAGTCGATGACCAACACTGACACGGCCGACGCGATCGCGACTGCGATTCAGGTCAAGGAGCTGGCACAGGCCGGCTCCGAGATCGTACGCATCACGGTCAACTCTCCTGAAGCGGCGGCCGAAGTGGCGCCGATTCGCGAGCAGCTGGACAGAATGGGTATCGATGTTCCGCTGGTCGGCGATTTTCACTACAACGGGCACAAGCTGCTGACGCAGTTTCCCGCTTGCGCGCAGGCGCTGTCAAAGTACCGCATCAATCCGGGCAACGTCGGCCGCGGCGCCAAAGGTGGCGACAATTTTGCGCAGATGATCGAAGTGGCGTGCCGGTATCGGAAGCCGGTGCGAATCGGCGTCAACTGGGGCAGCCTCGACCAGGAGTTGCTGGCGAAGATGATGGACGATAACGCGCAGCGCCCTGAGCCGCTCGACGCGAAGGCAGTGCTGCGCGAAGCGTTGGTGCACTCTGCGATCGCCAGTGCGCAGCACGCCGAGGCGCTGGGCCTGCCCGCCGATGCGATCTGCCTGTCCGCCAAGGTCAGCGGCGTGCAGGATCTGATCGCGGTGTATCGCGAGCTGTCGCGCCGCTGCGATTACCCGCTGCACCTCGGCCTGACCGAAGCCGGGATGGGAAGCAAGGGCATCGTGGCATCGACCGCTGCGCTGTCGGTCTTGCTGCAGGAAGGCATCGGCGACACGATCCGGATTTCATTGACGCCGGCACCGGGTGAATCACGTACCACCGAAGTGCAGGTCGCACAGGAGATTCTGCAGACGATCGGTTTGCGCGCATTCACGCCGATGGTTGTTGCGTGCCCTGGGTGTGGTCGCACGACCAGCACTTTTTTTCAGGAGCTAGCCGACAACATTCAGTCGTGGCTGCGCGCACAGATGCCGATTTGGCGTGCGGAGTATCCGGGCGTTGAATCGATGAGCGTCGCAGTCATGGGCTGTGTCGTCAACGGTCCGGGCGAGAGCAAGCACGCCGATATCGGCATCAGCCTCCCGGGCTCGGGCGAGGCGCCGGTCGCGCCGGTGTTCGTCGATGGCGTGCGTAGCGTGACGCTGAAGGGCGATCGAATTTCCGAAGAGTTCCAGCAAATCGTTGATCAGTACGTGCGCCGGCGATATTCGGTTCCAGCGCATCATTAAGCGATGAAACGCGAGAAGCTTGCTGCGGTGCGCGGCATGAATGATCTTTTGCCGACGCAATCGCCGCTATGGGAATGGTTCGAGGCGCGCGTGGCCGACTGGGTGCGCTCGTACGGCTATCAGCAGATGCGCACGCCGATCGTCGAGCACACCGATCTGTTTGTCCGCGGCATCGGCGAAGTGACCGATATCGTCGAGAAGGAAATGTATTCGTTCGAAGACCGCTCGAGCCACGAACGATTGAGCCTGCGTCCCGAGTTCACCGCAGGCACGGTACGCGCCGCCATCGAGCACAACCTGACGTACGACGGTCCGCAGCGCGTGTGGTCAACGGGGCCGCTGTTTCGCCACGAGCGACCGCAGCGAGGACGGTTTCGGCAGTTTCATCAGGTCAATGTCGAGGCGCTCGGATTCGCCGGGCCGGATATCGATGCCGAGCAGATCGTGATGCTGGCGCGCCTGTGGAAGATTCTGGGCAGCAAGAGCGCGCGACTTGAAATCAATTGCCTCGGGCAGACGGAAGAGCGCGCGCGTCATCGCGCAGATCTGGTGACCTATTTCGAGCAGCGCAACGAACTGCTTGACGCCGATTCGAAGCGGCGGCTGACGACCAATCCGCTGCGCATCCTGGACAGCAAGAATCCAGCGATGGCCGAGCTGCTGGCGACTGCGCCGCATATCACCGACTACCTGGGCGATGCGTCGCGCCGGCACTTCGACGGGCTGCAAGCGCTGCTGGGTACGGCTGGTGTCGAATTCAAGGTGAATCCGCGCCTGGTGCGCGGACTCGACTACTACAACCTGACGGTGTTCGAGTGGATCACCGACGAACTTGGCTCGCAGGGCACTTTATGCGGCGGCGGACGCTATGACCCGCTGATCGAGCGGCTGGGTGGCAAGCCGACACCCGCGATCGGATTTGCCATCGGTATCGAGCGAGTCATCGAGTGCCTGATGCAGGCAGGGGAAGTCGACGCCCGGCATGAAATTGACGCTTATGTCGTTCATCAAGGCGGGGCGACGGCAACGCAGGCATTCCTGACGGCCGAGCGACTGCGCGATGCCGGCCTCGATGTGATCTGCCACGCCGGCGAAGCGAGTCTGAAATCGCAGATGAAGCGGGCCGATACCAGTGGCGCCGAGTTTGCCGTCATCATCGGCGAGAGCGAACTGGCGTCTGATTCTGCCACTGTCAAGAATCTGCGAGCGCCGGCGGCGGAGCAGCGTATCGTGCCGCTCCACTTGTTGGCGGACACCCTGGTCAGCGAGCTCAGCGCCGCTGACCAGGATCATTAGAAAGAGAAGCGGAACACCGGTATGGCTTACGACCTGCAGGAACAGGAACAACTCGACGAACTGAAGGCTTGGTGGGGCAAGTACGGCAACCTGATCCTGACCGCGATCACGCTCCTGCTGCTCGCATTTGCCGCCTACAACGGCTGGGGCTGGTACCAGCGTAACCAGGCAGCTGAGGCAGCGGGTGTCTACGTCGAGCTCGAGCGCGCGATCGCGGCGCGCGAAACCGCGCGCGTGAACACACTCAGCGCGACCCTGACCGACAAGTACCGAGGCACTGCCTATGGCCCGATGGCGGCCCTGCAGTCAGCGCGCTGGTATGCCGAATCCGGCGACGCCGCTGCTGCACGCACGCAGCTGCAATGGGTGGTCGAGCATGCCGAACATGCCGAGATCGCTGCGATTGCAAGAGTCCGGCTGGCGGGGGTTCTGCTCGACGAAAAAAACTACGATGAAGCGTTGAAGGTACTCGATAGCGCCGGCGCGTCGACCCACGCGACCGCGATTGCGGACCGCCGCGGCGATATCCTGTTTGCGCAGAATCGGATCGAGGAAGCGCGCGCTGCCTACCGGGATGCTCTGGCCAAAGCTGCGCCGGATCACCCGATGCGGCAGCTGATCCAGTTGAAGCTGGACGCGCTGCCAGCGACCGTGGCTTCATAGGAATCGCATTCGATGCGCGCACATCTTTCGAAGCGGGTAGCAGTCGTGGCGATAGCTGTCGGCTGCGGGTCACTTGCCGGCTGCGCGTGGCTGCCTTCCTGGCTCGGTGGCACGCCGTCGCGGGCAGCGCAGCCAACGCCGCTGGTCGAAATCAAGCCATCGCTGAATGCGCGCGTTGCATGGCGCACGTCGGTCGGTGCCAGCCGCAATGAGTGGCTGCAGCCGGCGGTCGTTGAAAATGCCGTTTACGCCGCGGCCGCGGATGGCGCTGTCGTGCGGCTCGCAC